>JAYUFI010001026.1:0-3302 GCA_043738805.1 Planctomycetaceae bacterium
GATCACGCTGTATTTAGCCAAAGGCGCTCAGGAGATGTGGGTCTGCGACAGCCACGGTCAAATGTCATTTCACGACCATTCCGGTGAGTTGTCGAAGTCCAAGGTGTTTCCACGGTTTCCGCAAAAGATTGAGTATTGATTCACTGCCGCAGTCGTTTGACTGAGGCACAGATGAGATTTGTTCGGAGAGAAAATGCCCATTTCAGAAAAAGATATCGTGTGGATCGAAGAGCCCGAACTGAGTTTCTGGGAGCAGACGTTTCTGCCCGCCGTTGCTGGCGGTTTGAAAGTCGCGGTGCAACACACATTCGCGCAGCATTCGGTCACGGAACAGTTCCCGGAACAGAAGCCGGACTTGCCGCTGAATTATCGCGGTGTGCATCGGCTCAATCGGGATGAACATGGCCGAGTTCGTTGCGTCGCGTGCATGATGTGTGCGACGGCGTGCCCCGCACATTGCATCTCGATCGTGGCCGAGGATGCGTCGAAAGATTGGCCGGATCGAGACAAACGCCCGCAGAGCTTTGTGCTCGACGAGTTGCGCTGCATTTTTTGCGGCATGTGCGAAGAGGCGTGCCCCTGCGATGCGATCGAACTGACCAGCATCTACGATCTGACCGGTCAGACTCGCGAGCAGATGACCTTCGACAAAGACAAGCTGCTGAGCATCTACGATCAGACGAAAGACAACCCGCGCGATCCGATTCGCACCCATCGTGGCCGCTTGGGTTGTGCTTCAGAGCTTGAGCGGCAGCCGACCAGTGCGACGTCACCGAAGCCGCCCGATGGATTGCGAGCGAAGAAGCAATAGTTTCGGCGAGAGCCGTTCACGCGATGAACATTGCTCGCTTCGTCCATTCTCGGCGGGAGCGGCTGACGCTTTGTCGGCAGCGGTAACGGTGGCAAAAGTTGCCGGTCGCTCAATCAATCCGACGTTGCACAGATTGATGGTCCCTCGTTCGGTCAACTGTCCGATCTTAGAGGGACCGCTCATTCGGGTGGGCATTTTCTGACGCCGCCCGATGCAAACCTCTCAGCGCGATGCCGCCGCTTGAGTCGACAATTGCCAGTTCTGGTGAAGTCGGCGGAATTGATCACGTCGGAAGCATTCTTTTTCAGCAGGTGAAGTGATGGGGTTGTCGGCCTCGCGAAACCTGGACGACCAGCGCCGACGACGGTTGATGCTGGAGACCGACCTTGATGGTCCTGCCCGTCAGTCCGCTGGCGGTGTCCAAATCGAACCCTCTGAAATGGAAGAAGTCTCTTCCCCAGCTTGCTTGACGATCTCTTTGACGGATTGCCTTCCGGTGAAGCGTTGGGCGTATTGGGCCGTTGGCGCACTGGCTTTTGTCTTGTCGGCTGGGATGTTGGTTGCCTGTTTTTTTGCGGAAGAAGCGTCGGTCTCGGGTTCGGCGTTGGCAGACAAGCTCGCTTCAGTCACCGAGCGATTGAGCCGCGCGATTGGCCTGTTGACGTGGTGGCTTGCAGGGCAACTGAGCTGCCTCGTCTGGTGGGCTCGATCGCGCAGCCGAGTGGATTATTCCGGACGCTTTCATGCGTGGGGCTGGGCGGCGGCTGGGTTCGCAACGGCTGGAACCTTTTCTGCGACGAGCGTTCCGCAATTGGCGGCGTGTCTGTTGGCCGTCATGGGAGGTGATCCCACATCGGCAACCGTTGGAGTGACGGCGATCTGGCTGTTACCGAGTCTTGTTGTCGGTCTGGCTTTGTGGGCCACGCTCGGAATTGAGTTGCGTGGCTGCACGGCGAGTCGCGTTCTGCACAGCCTCGCGGCCACGAGTGGCTTGGCTTTCGTCGGCCTCGAACTTTGGCTGACCCGAACCGACGGAACGTTGGCCTTGGAGTTTGCTGCGCGACTGGCTCTCATCGTCATGCAATGGTGCAACTTGATGACGGTCCTGTTACAGGTGCATCACACCGTCCATGTTTCTGCTGACCCACCGGAAGCGAAGCCTTCTGTCTGGTCGGTGGCTTGGAGGCAAGGTCCGGAGCGAATGGTGACTTGGTTGCGAGCACGATTGAGACGCACGTCCGTGCTGAAGCGATCGGAAACCGATCCGATCAATGATGTCTGCGACGATGACGAGCAGGATCAGACACAGGTTGCCGCAGCGAATGGCGATCGCAAAAAGCGACGAATGCGACTCGAAGCGGCAGACGGTTCGATGCAGGAGGTCCGTATTGATGATGCGGAGCAACTGGCGAAAGGCCCGTTACGACGTACCCGGCAAACGGCGCGAAGATCCGAACGTACATCTTAATGAATGGCTCAAATTGATCGTTCTGCCGGGCATGTTTTCGGACGGCCACCCTGGCCTGAATTATTCACTCACGATCCGCGCGGCACCCCAGTAGGCGAATTCATACGACCAGTCGTTGGCTTGATTGATGAGGCCGAGGGTCAGTTCTTGGCCGGCGAATTTGCTCAGGTCGACGGTGAGTTTGCGCCAGCCGTTGGTGCAGGTCTCTTTGGAGATCATTTCGTCGGCGAGGCGTTCGCCGTTGCCTCGGATGACCAGTCGCCAGTCGCCGCGCGGGTCGTGAGCGACGTCGAGGATCAGAGTCGTCTTCTTGCCGGCAGGTGGGGTCAGCTTTTGAGTCAGCACGCACGGTGCGTCGCGTGTGACGGGATGCGTGCGGAGAACGCTGTCTCGGCCAAAGTGGTTGTTGAGCAGTGCGACTCCCCCTTCGCCACAGACGCTCGTCGTGAAGCCGGGGAGGACTTCGGCGATGAGCGATGGGAACTCGACGGGGTTGGTGCTGTCGCGCGGGGTGATGGCGGAGACTCCGGGCAGACGCTTCGCGGCCTTGTCGTTCGGGTGCTTGTCGAGCGTCAGGAAGGCGAACAGGTCGGTGATCTCTTGCGGGGTCAGTTGCTTCTCCAAGCCTTCGGGCATCAGCGAGAGTTCGTTGATTTTGAACTCGTCGATGTCGTCGCGCGGGATGATTTCCAGTTTGCCGACGGCGACGGTCACTGTAGGTTGGGACTCCGTCCCGACCGCCTTCGCCTTTGCACCGTCTTTCGCATCCGGCTCGGGACGGAGTCCCAAGCTACTGGCTGCGACCGGCTTCAACACCACACGTAGCGGGCTGTCTTCAACCAACAAACCGCTTTGGACTCGGCCGGCTTTGTTGACGACGGTGCAGACGCGATAGCCGGCTCCGATGACCAGGCTGGGGTCGAACACGTTCGAGAGGAGTTGGTTGAAATCGTTGCGGCCGTTCGAGGTGATGTCGGGGCCGATGTCCGGGCCTTCGCCGTAGATTTTGTGGCACGCGGCGCA
>JAYUFI010001027.1:0-3302 GCA_043738805.1 Planctomycetaceae bacterium
ATCACTTCGCGACGAAATACCGGAGACGGCGATTGTTGCGGCCACTCGCGACAGATCTTTTCGAGATCACGACAATCGGACAACGTGCGCATCAACAGAAACGATTGCCGAGTCGCCGGATTACGACCACGTTCGCCGAAGCCGACCACATCAACGCTCGAAATCCCGACTGCGTTCAGCCGACAAATCGCCTCGACTTCGTTCCGAGCACTCAGCACCGGCCAACGCCCCGCCAGCAACGATCGCACGATCCGCTTCCAACCATAGCCATGATGCCGCTTGAGAAAATACGTCTCGCCGCCGATCTCAACTGGCAACGTCTGCCGGCCCTCGACATGCCGATAGAGTTGCCCTGTGAGCGCGAAGATCCGATCGAAGGCCGCCGAGCCATCGCCAAGATGCGTCACGATTTCAGGCGCAAGTTCGATCATTTTGAAAGTATGACACGACGTTCCGCGTCGTGAGCGATTCATAATCATCCAGTGTTTCAAACATCCTCACGACGCGGAGCGTCGTGCCACACTGCTTACGCTGCCCGTTGCAATCTCATCGAAACAGGCGTTGTCGCTTGCCGACGTGAGGCTGCCGCGACATCGTCGAAATGGCGTGCGACTGCCGCTCGGAATGCGGCGGCCACTTCAGGTTGTCCCTTCCAATTTTTCATGAATCGCAACCAGTCGCGATCACGTCGCGGCAGAAACGTCACATCGAACCAATGTCGCCACGTGCCGTCGAGGTCAATGATTTTCAGTTGCCGATCAGGCGTCACCATGAAATTCGACCCCTTCATATCGCCGTGGCCGATCCGCAATTCACCAAGCGTGTGCCAGATGTGAGCGAACTGCGCCGCCAATTGATCAAGCTCCGTCGTCGTCAGCGGCGTCCGTTGCAGGAAGTGATCGAGACGCATTCCTTCGATGTGCTCGGTCAGCACGAACGATCGGAAGCGACACGGCCCGACGCGGTCTTCAACCATCGCCAGCGGTCGCGCTGTGCCGATGTTCGCTTCGAGCATTTCGCGGCCATAAACCCACGCTCGGCTTGCGCGAGTGAACCACAGCATGTGCGACAGCGTGTGTCCCAGATCGCGCCGATGAAATCGCTTCAACACGCCGGTCGTGGTCGTCGGGAAGTGCCCCATCGAGTCCGGTGCTCGTAGCGGAATCCGAGCAACCGTCGTGCGATCGTCGCGTTTCAGCGAATGTCCCGCATCAATGAAGGCATCGGGATCGGCCCACAGTCGATCGACCAATTCTGGCGAAACACGATTATCAAAAACGATCCGGCGAAACGGCGTCTGTTTCACGGACACGTGCGCACCACGCAATTCAAAATTCCACGGCCAGTCGATGTCTGGCAAGAACTCCGCCAACGCGGCAAACGGGATCGCGACGAGCGACCACACGGGCTTGACCACTTCGTTGTAGATCGTACCGCAGAAGTCGTTGATCCCTTCGACAAAGCGGTTCCACCAAACTGGCCGGAGATACTTCTTCGCAATTTCTTCGAGCTTCTCCATGATCCACAAGGTCTCGTGTTCGACCATGCGTGCTTCGATGTCGAAGTGCCACCACGGCATCGAGTCTTCCGCCCACTTCAAGAGGACGTCATCGCGCGGATCGCTGTAGAAACGCTCGTGATGATGCAACGGTTCGCGATGCAATGCCGACACGACTTCGGCCATCGGTTGATTCGCGGACTGTCGTGCCGGCTGTTCGACTGCCGCTCGCATCTGCTGGACTTTGAACGCGGCCGTGTGGGGAGCCGGTGGAGTTGTTGACGCTGAGTCCGTTCGCGTCGCCGTTCTTTCGACTCGTTCTGTCGATGAGGCCGCAACAACGTGATTTGTCATCGGAACAGCCGGTCGTTCGGTGCGAGTTGACATCGGCAACGGCGATGGTTGCGGTGCTCGTTCCAGAAACACCGGCAACAGTTCGTTGCTGGATGTCATCGCTCGCGGTGCCGGCAACGGCGACTCATGCGACAAGTGCAACGCGAGGTCTTCAAACCCCGAAATCGACAGCGACGGATCGTTGATGTTTGTACGAGGTTCGTTCGGTTGAGTCATGATTCCCCCCAAAAGTCTGGTCTCATTCGTAGCACAGGCGGCTCGCCTGTGATTTCATTTCACTGGACACCACACACAGGCGAGCCGCCTGCGTTACGTTTACGCCGCGACTCCCGTACGTCTCGGCATCGCTTGAACTCGGCGAGTGACTTCTCCAAACACAGAATCGACCGACAAATCTTTCATGCAGCGATGATGCCCCAACGGACAACTTCGTTGCTGACACGGCCCGCAATCGACGGGCAATTGCAAATGAACCGCTTGTGGATGAAACGTCTCGCTCCAAGCAATGTGTGTCGGCCCAAACAACGTGATGACCGGCACATCGAACGCCGCCGCAAAGTGACGCGGTCCCGAATCGGTTGTGACCAACAAGTCGGCACGACGGATCGCTGCTTTCGTCAGACCAAGGCTCGACGTTTCCGCAGCCAAGCTGACCACACGTGGATGAGCCGCATCAGCCACGATCCGTTGAGCAGTCGCACGCTCGCTCGGCCCGCAAACGATCAACACCGTACGTCCCAATTCGACAGCCACTCGACGAGCCAATTCCGTAAACGACTCAACCGGCCAATTTTTCGCCGCCCCGAACGCACCGCCGGAATTGAAGCAGACGTAACCGCGCGAGTCGGCCAAAGGATGCCGCTGCCAGAATTGATCCAACGCTTGCTCATCGCACGGCAACGTCGCCAGTTCGATACGACGCGACAGCGAGCGGCAGTCGAGTTGAGCGACCAGTTGCAACATCTCGTCCAACACGGGATGCGGTACAGACAACGACGACGCAGGCACCGGATCGGTCAGTAACAAACTGCGTCCGTTACGAGCGTACCCGATCGTCTTTTTCGCGCCTGAAGCCCATGCCCACGCCGCCGCTCGAAACGAGTTTGGAAAGACAACCGCGATATCAAATCGCTCACGACGCAACGTCGCGAGAAACCCGAATCCGCTGCTCGACGAGTTCGTCCCTTTGGGATCGTAAATGAGGACGCGATCAACGAGCGTCATCCCAGCCAACACCTCAGTCACATATGGCCGCATCACGCCGATAATCTCGGCGTCGACGAACTGTTGTCGCAGCGCGCGGAGAGCCGGTGTCGCCATCGCGACATCGCCAATCCAATTCGGCAACCAGACAGCCAGTTTCATGATCACGGCTCAGAGAGCAGGGGGATGTTAAATCACGCTGTAGCCCGGTTTTTCAAACCGGGCGTGATGAAACTGCGCCCGGTTT
>JAYUFI010001028.1:0-1179 GCA_043738805.1 Planctomycetaceae bacterium
ACCGGCCGAGCCGAACGTCTGTCAAAAGAAGACAAACCGGCCGAAGCGAAAGTCCGCGAGCTGTACCTCGCCGCCTTCTCCCGCGAGCCGCATCCACAAGAGATGAAGACCGCGATCGACTATTTGAATGAACCCGGCACGACCGCGAATGCGAACTTTCAAGATTTGATTTGGGCATTGATCAATACGAAGGAGTTCTTGTTCAACCATTGAGAGTTGGCTTGGAAGGCCGCTTGGCGTGCGTTTGGTTGTCCAATTATGATCGCTCGACATCGGGAACAGCGTCATGAACCTTTCACCCAAAGCCGTTCGATTCGTCGTTGAAGCGTTGGACTATTATGTGCAAGACCAAGACCAGCGGCTGCGGCGAGCCGGAGCGTCCGACGATCAACTCGCGGACTGGGAAAATGATCGCCAATTCATTGAAGCCGTCAAGCAAGATTGCCTCGATCAGATGACAACTCAACTTGAGGATGCCCACGTCGAAGCCTGAGAGCATTCCGCTTCGATGGTCTGCTGCTCACCAGGCAATTCGATCGAAGGCCCGTCGTCGAATCGAAGAAGTTTTTCAAGGGTTATGCACATGATGACTTATTTGCGTTGCTGGTCCGTTCTCCTCGTGGTGCTCCTCGGCACGCCACCTCTATCGTTCGCCCAATCAGTCGGCCTACCGGCTCCGCGGTTGCTGACGACGATTCCGATGGGGGCCAAGATTGGGACTCAGGTCGAGGTCACGATCAGCGGTGAGCACATCGAG
Source organism: Planctomycetaceae bacterium (assembly GCA_043738805.1). Lineage (GTDB taxonomy): Bacteria > Planctomycetota > Planctomycetia > Planctomycetales > Planctomycetaceae > SXKJ01. Next base: position 758 of record JAYUFI010001028.1, read on the forward strand.
GACGCGGACGAGTTGACGTTCTCGGATCGGCGCATCACGGCGGCTCGCAAGTTGAACGCGGCGGGGCAGCCGGAGCCGAATAAGTATGTCATCTCGATTGCCGCCGATTGCCCGGTCGGGATTCATGAGGCTCGCGTGATGACGCGGTTGGGGATTTCGTCCTCGCGAGCGTTTTGCGTTGGCACGCTCGACGAAGCCGTGCAGACGAAAGCCAACATGACGCTGGCGACCGCGATGGAGTTGAAGGTCAACTCGATCTGCAACGCCACGATGACTCAACGGGCGGTCGATCACTACGTCTTTGAAGCGAAGAAGGGACAGCGCGTCATCGTTGACTGTGCGACGCGCGGGATTGATTCAAAGCTCGATGCGGTCGTGATCATCGCCGATGCCGCCGGTCGCGATCTGCTGGTGGAACGCCG
>JAYUFI010001029.1:0-8664 GCA_043738805.1 Planctomycetaceae bacterium
GCGTGAGCGAGACGTGCTCGAAACATTGGCAGACTGCACGCCGCCGGGACTCGTTCCGAAGCTGCTCTTTGAAGATCGCGATAATTTTCTCATCGCGATGGAAGCGATCCCGCGTGAGCATGTTGTTTGGAAAACGTGTCTGCTCAACGAAGAGGTCGATCCGGTGATTGCTCGCCAACTCGGAGACGTGTTGGCGATGATTCATGCTCGCACCGCAAACGAGGCCAGCTTGAGCCAGCGCCTCGGCGATCGCACGATCTTCGACGAACTGCGGCTTGATCCGTTTTACCGCTTCGTTGCCGCGCGACACTCCGAATTGCGGCCCGCATTGGAACGGCTCGTGGATGAAACGATGGCCACACGAGTCTGTCTCGTGTTAGGCGACTTCAGTCCGAAAAACATTTTGATCATCAACGAAAATCATGACGCGCATGAGTCTCCCGATTCGTCACCGACTCCGCGCATGGCACTCGTCGATTTTGAGACTGGACACTTCGGCGATCCCGCGTTTGATCTCGGCTTCTTCTTGAGCCACCTGTTACTCAAAACCATTCGCAGCGTCGCGCGAGCCGACCTGTTCTTCGAGATGATCCGCACTTTTTGGACGGCCTATCGAACGACACTCAGCCGCGTCACGCTTCCAGACGCAATGCCGCTCGCGGCCTATGAGCGGCGCATCGTGCCTCATTTGGCAGCCTGCATGAGAGCACGCGTGGACGGCAAGAGTCCGGTCGATTACCTCACGAACGAAGCTCAATCGCTCGTCCGCCAGTCCACGACCAATTGGCTGCTCTCGCCGCCAGAGCGTGTCGAAAGCGTTTTCGAAGAACTGCATCAGCGGCTCAAAGTTACTGGTGCGTGCTGATGTGCCAGAGACATCGGACTCTCTGCCGTCATTGCTGCTCGGCACTCACCCGAACGCCAAAGAAAAACAGCTCCCCGCCATTCGTGTTGGAGTGCCAATATCGGCCGCTGAGCGCTAGCCCAATGGCACTTACTTTAGGTTCTCAGGATTGCGTATCAATCCAACCAGTCTTCCACGATCTCCTCAACTTGCTCGTAATCCAGCGTCTCGTGCGCTAGCAAGTTGTCGGCGATGAGCTCAGATATGGAGGAAGAGTCTTCGCTGCGAATTATTCGTGATGCGGCAACTTGATCTCGATTCCGTAGCAGGGAGCAATTTCCAAGAGCTTCTCGATCTCTTCTCTCGTGGGCGGTGGGGCGGATGTTGCTCCGGGAGCGACCGGCTGGCCGATCTCGAAGAACATTTTCTCCAATCCAGCGGGAGCCACTGAAATCAACATCTTCACTGGTTTGCTACTTTCGTTCTTGAACGAATGCAGGCTCCCCACAGGCATGTTGGTGAATGTCCCGGCCACGGCCACAAACCGTTCTTCGCCGAGTTGAAACGTGATCTCGCCTTCGAGAATGTAGAACCCTTCTTCTTCCCGACTGTGAATGTGCGGTGGCGGTCCTCCCCCCGGTGGAACGATTGCTTCCAAGAGGGCATAGCGACCATCAGTGTCTTCACCAGTTGCCAGAAACCGGTAGATGTCGCCGACGACTCCAATGGTGCGCCCTTCACCGGGTTTTTTCAGAGTGGGTTGATGGGTCATGTTCATCGGCAAGGTTCCTTTTGGGGAAATTATATTGTTTCACTCGTCTCACTTCCCGCCGCTTCAGTTTCATTGCCTCAAGGCTCGCAGTTCTCATGGCTAAGCGATCAATTTGCGAACCGTCTCGGCGAGCTTCTTACCTAAGTTCTGCACGTTGGCTTGTTGCTTTGAGTCCTTCAGAGAGCCGTCTCCATCAAACGCTTCATGTGCCTTTGGAATGGCAATCTGATCGGGCAGCACGATGACGCCAATGTTGCCCAGGATGGACCGAAGATGAACAAGGCCACGAAGACCGCCCAATGCTCCGGGCGATGCACTGACGAGACTCGCCACTTTGCCTTGAAAAGCGGCGAGCGATGACTCACCCGGAGCCGGTCGAGAAATCCAATCGAGTGTATTCTTCAAGACCGCCGTGATCGAACTGTTGTACTCCGGGGAGGCGATCACCAAGCCGTGACGGTCGAGGAAAAGTTTCTTGAGCTTCATGACGTTATCCGGCAAGCCGTCTGTGGCCTCAAGGTCTTGGTCGAATAGCGGCAACGGGTAGTCCTTCAAATCAATGACCGTGACTTCGGCACCAGCTTCTCGTGCGCCGTTGGCAGCGATCTGCACCAGCTTCTTATTGAAGGACTCTTTGCGAGTGCTGCCAGCGAAGGCAAGGATTCGTGAAGATTGTGACATCGGAAGACCTTTCGTGGTTTGAAAAAGAAGTTTTCAGTTTGGGGCATTGAACTGAACGTGTTTGCTCACGCCAAATCGAACAGCATGATTTCTGCTGCCTGCTCACCGACGATGGTGAGACCACTTTCATCGCTGACAGCCAGTCCGTCGCTCGTTTCCAACTCGGTCCCGTTGACCTTGACCCGGCCACGCAGGACTTGCAGCCAAGCGTGCCGTCCAGCCGGAAGTTCGTGTCTCACCGACTCGTTGGTGTTCAGCGTCGAGAGGTAGACCCTGGCATCTTGGTGAATGGTCAGCGATCCATCGGCTCCGTCCGGCGAGGCGACCAATCGCAACTGGCCTTGCTTCTCATCCTCAGCGAAGAACTTCTGCTCGTAGCTCGGTTGAATGCCTCGGCTCTTGGGCAACAACCAGATTTGGTAAAGGTGAACCGGTTCACTCGCAGACGGGTTGAACTCGCTGTGTCGCACGCCGGTCCCAGCAGACATCCGTTGGAATTCACCGGGACGAAGCAGGGAGCCATTCCCCATGTTGTCCTTGTGCTCCAGCGTCCCTTCCAAGAGGTATGTCACAATTTCCATGTCTCGGTGGCCGTGCATCCCGAAACCCATCCCTGGTGCCACACGGTCTTCGTTGATGACCCGCAGCGAACGAAATCCCATCTGCTCCGGGTCTTGGTAATCGGCGAACGAAAACGTGTGGAAGGTGTTCAACCAACCGTGGTCGGCGTGGCCTCGGTCCAGCGGTTTGCGTAATTGGATCATTGACTAGCTCCTGTCGTTTACCTGTAATTTGTTGACATATCAATTAGTTCCGCAAAAAACTTCAGTCGTCCTCGGTCAGCGGCTCCCGGACTTTCTCCAGCAGGCGGCTCAGTTCCTTCAACTCGGCCTGCGAAAGATGCCCCATCAGTTTCTCGTGATGAGACAGGACTGGCTTATCTAGTTCAGTCAAAACCTTCGTCCCCTGAGCGGTGATGGCGACGTAAATCACCCGACGATCCTTTTCACAGCGTTCTCGTTGGACGAAGCCCGCTTGCTCCAGCCGGTCGATGAGTCCCGTGATTCCCGGAACCACCGTGACCGTGCGATTGGCAATCTCCAGGATCGGCAACGGTTTTCCCTCACCCCGCAGGATGCGAAGGATGTTGTACTGCGAGCCAGTGATGCCATAGTCCCGAAACAACCGGGTAAACCGAATCTGAATCTGGTCGTTGGTGCGGAGGACATTGAGGGCCGCTTCCTGTTCGAGCGACTCAAAGGGACGTTTCTTTTTCAATTCTCGCTGCAACTTCGTCACGGCTCGTTCCTCTTCTTTGCTTCCCGGAAAATACTTTACACGTAAACTATCGTCACGTCAAGCGGGCAACCTTGAGCCGTCAGATTGCCATCGGCACCAGTTCCATCGTCTCCGTGTCGAAGATGTCTGTGAGCAGTCCAAGTTTCATCAAGTCGCTTCCTGATTGTCATCTTCTTCACCGTCCAAATGAAACTTGTGGAGTAACCGGTGAATCAGCGGGGCCAGGACCACAGCCATCATCGTGAGAAATGCGATCCCGCTGTAGAGGGCGTAGAACGTCGCAAACAGCTTGCCGCCAGTTGTCGTCATTTGATCGACCGGCCCCATGCCCGTGAGGATCATGGCGGCGTTCAACAAAGCGTCGATCCAAGGCAGGTCGGCGAAGTGGCGATAGCCGACGCTGCCCATCAGCAGCGACACGGCGACGATCAACAGCGTCACACCGAAGCTGCGCCCCAAACGGAAAACAAAGTCAGCACGAGGAAGTAGCGGTTCGTGTTTCTTTTCAAACATGGCGAGTGACTTTGTCTTCGTTTTTTGGAGTCCTACATGCCGCCGCCGCTTCATTCATTGAACCGAGTCACTGTAGCACTACCCGGAAGTCGGCAATTCTGTTGAGATCAATTGACGAAAGATTCTCCTGCGTGTCGAGCGACTATGCCATCATCAAATGATTCCGACAAAGTACCAACGTCCGAGCGAATTATTGGGTTCGATGTTGCTCGCTCATTGGCGATCTTGGGAATGATCCTCGTTCATTTCGGTCTGGTACTGAGCAAGGATCGAACGTCACCACCAGCATTGGCCACAGTTCTCGACATTCTCGACGGCAGAGCGGCAATGCTCTTCGTGTTGCTGGCAGGAATCGGAATCACACTCATTTTTCGGCGAAGGGTCGAATCCAACAACTCTTCTGAAATTGGTTTGCTATGCAAAACATTGATTCGTCGGGGAATGTTTTTGTTCGTGCTCGGCATCCTGAATCTCGTGATTTGGCCCGGAGATATTTTGCGCGTCTATGGTGTCACGTTTTTGTTAGCTGCCTGTCTCATCCAAGCCTCTTTTCGCACGCTTTTGGCCGTTGCGGCTGCATTCAGCATTGCGTTCGCCGCAATGCTTCACCGCTTTGTCACTCGTACCGATGGCTGTTGTTCCAGAGCATCAATGTCAGGGGATCGGCTCGGAACTTGTCCGCCGAGGTTTGGATGCGTGCCGAGAACAAGGCCATCACATTGTCGTCGTGCTTGGTGAGGAAGAGGCTCAAGCTCAAGTTCGACCACTCGCTGGCACGTCGTGCTAATGATTCTCGCAAGGCAGGGTTATTTCGTGACGGCTACGTACAAGCGGCATCATCGCAACAGTGCCCACATCCCGACCGCCACTGGCCCGGCCAGCAACAGGCTGTCCATCAAATCGAGCAGCCCACCAAATCCTGGCAGCAAGATCGGAGCGTCTTTGGCACCGACATCGCGCTTGATGAGTGATTCAGCCAAGTCACCGACTAACCCCGTGAAGCCGACGATCGCGCCAAAGAGCGCGGCGCTCACAACGTTCCACGCGAGCCAGCCTGTGGAAATCTTTGGTCCCAGCCAACAGAGCCAGGCGATCGCAGCCATGCCTGCCGTCGCGACGTGACCAACTCCACCAGACCACGTCTTACCGGGGCTGAGCTTCGGGGTCATCTTCGCGCCGCCGATCAATCGCCCGAATGTGTAAGCGCCAACGTCGCCCATCTTCGTCGCGACAACCAACGCACCAAGTGCGAAATAGCCGTCGCCCTTTCCAACCCAACGCAACTGACAAGTCATCGCCAGCAACACACCGACATAAGCCACACACAGGAATTCCATACCCAGCGTTCCGAGATTACTGCCCGCTTTTTGCACGACGTTCGCGGGACCAGCCTCGTTCTGAGGCAGCGGAAAACGGAAGACGGCATTCACCAGCAACGACACCGCAATAATGCCGAACATCCCAAACAAACTTCCGAACCGCATATCAGACCAACCGAGTTGCCATGCTGCCCATGGAAGATGCGCGGTCCAAGCCAGCAGCAGCAACAGCCACGAACTCACGCCACACAGTACCATGTTTGGCCGGAAGCCCGCCGTGCGAGCGAGCGTCACGAACTCCCAAACACAGCGAGCCGAAATGAGCATCACCAACACGAACAGCACGGGGGCGCTGTCTCCCAAATGGTGATCCCACGCAAACAGACCGATCGTTGACGGGATCAAGATTGCAGACATCAACAGGCGCAGGTGCAGCATGGGAGCTTACCTCGACAGTCCGCCGAAGCGGCGTTCGCGAGCGGCGTAGTCGCGCAAGGCTTCGTGTAAGTCAGCGGGACGAAACTCCGGCCAGCATTTCGAAGTCACCCAAAATTCGGCGTAACTCGCCTGCCACAGTAAGTAGTTGCTCATCCTCATTTCGCCCGCCGTGCGGATCACCAAATCTGGATCGGGCATCCCAGCCGTATCGAGATGATCGGCGATCGTCTCTTCGGTGATAGACCCGATTTTCAGCGAACTGTCGCTCAGCCGAGCGGCCATGCGCCGAAAGGCGTCGACCAACTCTTGCCGGCCTCCGTAGTTCACTGCCAAGCACAACCGAGTTCCTTTGTTGTTACGGCTGAGTTCGACGGTCTTGGCCATTTCACGCAGGATGCCGTCCGAAAGTCCTTCGCGGCGGCCAATCATCGCAAATCGCAAATCTTGCCGCAGAATCTCAGAGCGTTCTTCAACGAGATACTGTTCTAGCAATCGCATCAGCATGTCGAGTTCGCGTTGTGGACGTTTCCAGTTTTCGCTCGACAGGCAATACAGCGTGAGTTGATCAATGCCGAGTTCCGCACACTCTTCAATCGTGTCGCGAACCGATCGAACGCCCCGACGGTGTCCTTCAATGCGAGGGAATCCACGCGACTTCGCCCAGCGACCGTTCCCATCCATGATGATCGCGATGTGTTTCGGCAGTTTCTCCGACGACAACCCCAACGCGGTCAATCGGCGAGCAGCTTTCGCAGGATCAAAAGGCACGGGAGTCACTGCCTCAAGGAAAAATGTCTTCGTGCTTTGTCGCCCGGTTTGAAAAACCGGGCGACCTTAAGCCAACACCCTCCGGCTCACCAGAAAACCGCAGGTTGCTGTTCACTATCTACCGCAACCCCGTTTCAGTCGCGTTACAGCGCGGCCACCATCACTCGCGGTTCATCACTCGATTGCTGAGTTCCCTCTGCTGCCAGCCAGTTTCCATCGTCGTCGCCGATGTGCAAAATCTCTTCTCGGTAGTAGGGAGCCTGCTTTGGCGTTTCAATCCCCAGTCGCACAAACGTGCTTTGAATCTCCAGAACCGTTACCACGATATCGTCACCAATCACCAATCCTTCGTTAGCACTCCGGGCGATGACCTGCATATCGAATTCCCCTGAAGAAGTTAGAACAGACAAGAAATGAAAAAAGAAATCCGTGAAGCGCGGGCGCATTCTGACGCTCGGCTTTCAGCATCGCAAGCGCTTGTTGACGCTAAAAAATCTTGCCAAGAAGGTTCGTTTGAAACCTTGACAGAGTTGTCGGCTGGCGATGTGTTGTCAGCAAAACAGCGTTTTTCTCGATGTTTATGCCCGACTTCTGGAGAAGGGTTTCATGATGACGCCATCATTGACGACTGACGTTTCCGCGTTGTTGATTTATCCGGCTGTAGAAAATGATCGACTTCAAAAATTGATTGACGTCGTGAGACCAATGCCTCTCTTCAACACCGATGACGCCAGCGAAGCGCAGGTGTTGATCGGCCACGCCGCAGCATTCTTTGGAAAGATCACGCCGTCGCTCTTAGCAAACGCGACGAAGCTGCGTTGGATTCAATCGCCGACGGCCAGTTTGGAACATTATCTTTTTCCAGAATTGATCGAGCATCCGTGCCAATTGACGAACATGCGCGGTTTGTTTTCGGACGTCATCGCCGATCATGTGCTCGGCGTTGTACTCAGCTTTGCCCGAAACCTGCATACCTACCTACGACGTCAGATCAAAGCCGAATGGGCTCCCGTCGGAGACGAGACAGAACGGTCCATGTTCACTAAGGGGCCTGCCATTACCTCCACGATCGACCGCAGCCATCAACATCTCAGCGATTGCACGTTGGGTGTCGTCGGCGCGGGAGAAATTGGTCGAGAGATTCTGCGACGCGCGTCAGCGTTCGGAATGCGACTGCTGGCGGTCGATCCGGTTTGCCAGCACGTCCCAGGGGTGCTTGACGACGTTTGGCCGACGAGTCGATTGCACGACCTCTTGGCTGAATCGGATTACGTGGTGATTGCCGCTCCGCACACGCCGGAGACATGCAAGCTGTTCCGCACCGCGCAGTTCGCTCAGATGAAGCGGTCGGCGGTGTTAATCAACATCGGACGCGGAGCGATCGTCGATCTCGCGGACCTGACCGACGCCTTGCAACGCGGTGTGATTGCCGGAGCGGGACTCGACGTCTTTGAAATTGAACCGCTTCCAGCCGAGCACCCGCTGTGGCAAATGGAGAACGTGATCATCACGCCGCATGTCGCCGCTGCGTCACCTCGGATTGCGGAGCGGCATCTCGCCACGCTTCTCGAAAACGTACGCCGATTCGCTGCGGGCGAGCCGTTGCTCAATGTCGTCGATAAGCGGAAGTGGTTCTAAGCCGATTTCAGCACGACGCGCCAGCGAGTGGCGGTCGCTTGAACCACCCGCCGGCGTGTCGTGCTGGCAGGAGGTCCGAAAGTTATTTCGGTTCCGTTCCTATGCAAAGGCGATCTTCAGCGTTTCTCCCAAGCGAACCAGGGCGTCAGCATGGTTGTGGTGGATCGGGATTCCCTCGGTCTTCCAGCGTTCCGCTCGTTCGTGTTCGAGTTCTCCCGGAAGACGGACTTTGTCAAAATTGTCTGACGGTTCTAATTCACGAATCTCCGTCGTGGCCAAGCCGAGTTCGGAGTAAAACTTTTCGACGTCGCCAAACTTCGTCGGATCAATCGCGTAAAAGAAATGCTCGGAGCCTTCCAAGTACGGATCGCGTTTCTTGCGAATCGGCATCC
>JAYUFI010001030.1:0-3288 GCA_043738805.1 Planctomycetaceae bacterium
AAAGCGACCGACTCGTCACGCGGAGCGATGACGGCTACGTAATTTGTGGCTTTGTTGTGCGGCTGAAGGTGCTTGTGTTTCAAGCCAGCCGTCTTGCGAGTTGCTGAAGTTGCGAGACGTTCTGTGAGAAATCGGCTGCTGATCGTGGCGATTGCTGGAGGAAATCAAACATCGTCGTTCGCTCACGCAGGGCGAGATCGACGAGCAGATTCGAGCCGGATTGGTAAGCCCCCACGGAAATCAAATCTTCGTGATGATGATAAGCGGCGAGAACTCGCTTCAGGCGATCCGCGTCGGCGCGATGCTGCGGATGGACGACATCCGGCATCACTCGACTGATACTGGCGAGGACGTCGATTGCTGGCCAATGCGATTGTTCGGCCAATGTTCGGGATAAGACGATGTGACCATCGAGCAAGCCGCGAACGGCATCGGCAATCGGTTCGTTGAGGTCATCGCCATCGACGAGGACGGTGTAGATGCCGGTGATGCTACCTCGATCGGCGCAGCCGCTGCGTTCGACGAGCTTCGGCAACATGCTGAAGACGCTGGGAGGAAATCCTCGTGCTGCGGGAGACTCACCGGCGGCGAAGCCGATTTCACGTTGGGCGTGAGCGAACCGCGTCAGCGAATCGACCAGCAACAGCACGTCGCGGCCTTGATCGCGAAAGAACTCGGCAACGGCGGTTCCGAATTGAGCGGCTCGCAAACGCAGTGTCGGGGCTTCATCGCCTGTCGCAACAATCACAACGCTGCGAGCCAGACCCTCCGGACCGAGCGATTTTTCGACGAACTCGCGCACTTCACGACCACGTTCACCGACTAAGACGACGACATTCACATCTGCCGAACTGTGTTGAGCGATCTGTCCTAGTAACGTGCTTTTACCGACACCGCTGCCGGCAAAAATACCGATTCGCTGACCTTTGCCGCAGGTCAACAAGGCATCGATCGCGCGGATGCCTGTGCCGAGCGGCTCGGAAATTCGCGGTCGAGTCATTGCGGCGGGAGGCTCGTGGTGCAGTTCACGACGATGAGGCAACGCGATCTCCTCGCCTTCGTCAAGCAGACGACCACGAGCATCGAAGATACGTCCCAGCATTTGCTCGCCGACGCGAATTCTTGGAGTAGACGTCCGCAGCGAGACGGTATCGCCACGACGCAGTCCAGAAACATCGCCGAGCGGGAGCAACAACGTCTCGCGATCTTTGAAGCCGACGACTTCGGCTTCCGTCCGTCGCTGTTGTTGATGAAGCCGACACAACGCTCCGACCGGAGCGGGAAAATCGGCGACTGAAATCGTCAGCCCGCAGACGCGAGTCACTCGGCCGCAAAGACCAACCGGAATGACTTCAGAGACTCGATCTGCAACCGCGAACATTTCAAAGTGTCCTTCGTCGGCCAACAACTCAGTCGTCCAACAGTTCTTCGGTGATCCGGTGCAACATTGTTTCGATGCGTCCGTCGATCATCCCTTGTGCGGTTTCAACGAGACAGTCGCCGCGAGTCAGTGTTGCATCAGAAACAAATTGGATGTCGGCAGAGCACTCACGGGCAAGGGAACCAGAATGCGTTTCCACAAACTCGCAGTCAGCGGGATGCAGACGAACTCGAACGGTCTCCGCTCCGATGGCCCAGCTCAATGTCGTCTTCACCAGATCGAGGATCGAATCTGGCTGAACATTCAAAGTATGGCGGAGCAATCGCTCGGCAATGGCGATGCCAAGTTTGACTGATTCGATCTGGCCTTGTTCGAGGATGTGATCGCGATGTGATTGCAACTCGGCAGCGGCGGCATTCAGCGCGGTGATCGCTGCTTGAAATTCGGTCGCTGCTTGGTGGGTCGCAGAATGCGCTGCCGACAACTGCGGCGAATGACGCTCAACAAGTTTGAGCCGCTCGAAGCGATTGTTCGCGAGGGGCGCTGTCGGAAACGTGACACCTTCGGTGAAGTCGGCCAAGCGAATGCGATTCGGCTGGTCGCTCAAGTCTGGCGATTTGAGAAGTCGAGCGGCGGCAACCGTCATGCGAAGACCTTCGACGAGGTTGGTGTTTCAAACAGGTGAGCGATGCGGTTGACCGATTGTGGCTCGTGGGTCGCGTGCTCTGAGGCTTCCGTCTGAAGACGACGAATCACAGACCGAGCAATCTCGTCAACGAGTTCTGCGGGAACTTCGCCGAGCGACTTCAGTCGGCGAATGACGTCGATTTGCAACGTTGTTGGCAGACCGGCCAGTGTTTCCGAGGCGAGTCGCGAAGAGAACTGAGTCAGTAGCACCGCGATCGCTTGCGGGCGTTCGTGGCACAACTCTTCGGAAAGAAGTTGCGGAGCAACTCGTAGGAGTTGATGAATCGCGTCTTCTGCTTGGTTGTTCGTGAATGTCAGATGATGTTGGGCTGATTGAGCACTGGAGTCGCTGACGGCTGTCGGGGCGTTGATGGGAGTTTGGGCTGTTGAGAACTCTTCGACGTGTGGCGTCAACTTTTCAATGGAACTGCCGTTTGAGTTGTTCGCTGCCGTTGAGATCGCCAGACGCGGTGTCGGTTGAACTGCGAGTTCGTCAGCGGCAGCAGACTGAAGAGAACATTGATCGTGAGTTGCTGGTTGCTGAGCGGTTCGATTCCGAGGTTGAGTTCGAGCGAACGAGGTCATCACGATAACACCCACGAAAAGACAAATGGCATGAGGCCACGCAGTGAACGCCGCGATTGCGGACTGAGTTTCAGGAGCGTCCATTCGACGATTGAGGGACGTCGCTTGTTGCACGATCACTTCAGAGGCCGGTGCATTCGGAGGCAGAAGACTCGCCACGAGTTGTTGTAATCGAGCACACTCGGCGTCTGCGGAAACGATTGAGTCGCCGTTCTCGACAAACCACTGAGCCGCTTGTGCCTCGAAATAATTGGCGGGAACGGCGACGGTTATTCGCCACTGAGGCGAGTGTTCGGAAGCGTTTGCCGTCATCGGAGAGACGTGAGCCGTCGCCTCTGGATTCACAAATGTCACGACATCTTGCGGTGTGTCGTGCGTCCAGAACGAGGCCGAGCGAAGTGTATGCGGCTCCGTTGTTGCCGTCGGAAAGTCTTGGACGGGACGAGCGACGAAGTGATTGACCTCATGGTCTTCGAGGGCCGTGATCTGCACGACGAGGCCGGGAATGTTCGACAATGCGGACGCGATCTTCGACTCAACTTGTTGGCCGAGCCGTTCGCGTTGTCGGCGACGTTGCTGTTGAACGACTGCGGCGTCCATGTGGTCGGTGATGGCGAGCCCCGTTGATTGATCGA
>JAYUFI010001031.1:0-1177 GCA_043738805.1 Planctomycetaceae bacterium
CTGCGGCGTGCGGTTAAACGACTCCAAAAATCTTCGTATGGCGTCATTCGTCATTGTGGCGTTCTCCAACGGAGCCATGTGCCCAGCGTTGGGCAGCACTTCGATCTGCGAATGAGGAATCGCGGCGGCGATCGTGCGCATTTCAGCCACTGGCGAGATCACGTCGTGCTCGCCGACGATCACCAAGCTCGGAATTGAAATCGACGAAAGCCACGGACTGGCATCGGCACGCTCGGCCATTCCGCGTGCGGCGGCAGCGATTCCCTGAGGATTCGTGCGCAGAATCACTTGCCGCAGATCGTCGATGAGTGCCGGCTGAGTCTGCGCCGTCTCCGCCGCGAAGAGCCGAGGAATCATCGCGTTCGCGGCAACCGATGCGCCTTGTTGCACGACGTCGTTTGCCATCTTCAGCCGATTTGCTGCCGCTTCTGGCGCATCGGGCACGGCACGCGTGTCACAAAGAATGAGAGCATTCAAACGTTGAGCATGTCGACGAACGAAGTGCCATGCGATGTAGCCGCCCATCGACAGACCGCAGAAGACGATCGGCTGCGTGATTTGCAAAGCGTCGAGCAACGCCGCCAAGTCGTCGGCAAACTGTTCCAGTGTCACTTTGCCTTCGGTCACGCTGCTTAGTCCGAAGCCTCGCAAGTCCGGCGCGATGCAACGAAAGTCTTTCGACAAGTCCGCAACCTGCAACCGCCACATCGTGTGATCGAGCGGGAAGCCATGTACCAACAGAATCGGCGTCCCTTCACCGACATCGAGCACGTTCAGCGTGGCTCCGGGAATCTCGACTCGCGTTTGCATGTGATGATCTTTCCGAGTTGGTGAGACGGTGACACAAGCGGATGGTTGCGAAGATAAATTCGATCGTTCTCATGAGCCAGAAATAGAAGACATTCAGCCAAGTCGCTCGCTGCTCTTCAGTCAATGACGCCGTCTTCCGCAGACTGTCGTAGTCGGCGATCGCAGCGGAAGTCAACTCTGCGTTAGTCGCGGTGGCCAAGGGGTACAGGACGCTGAACAGCAACGACAGACCACCTCAACAACCGCTTGAACAAGCCAAACGTCAACAGATCGTCCGCGACAGATCGTGGACCCCGCGCGTTTCGACGTCTGGTAGTGGGTCAGTTTAGTCGCCTTTCGCTCCGCGAAAGGGCGTTCTTTCGCGGAG
>JAYUFI010001032.1:0-1176 GCA_043738805.1 Planctomycetaceae bacterium
CGAAAAAATCCGCTCAAACGCGAACGCCAGTTTTACCGCCTACAGAAGCATCAGCCGCAGTCAGCGAAACAACGGCTGTGGTTTCTGATGTTGCGGTGGCCACCTCCACTAGCGGAGAAACCGCGTCGTTGGCGAATGAAAATGTTCTACCGTCAGCGATCGTCACCGAACCAGTGATGATCGCCGAAGTGCCGGCACCAGCGGTGGATCTTGCCATATCTTCACCAGCAGAAGCGGTGACCGAAGTCATTGCTCCTTTGGTGAGCGAGCCGTTAGCCGTGTTGTCATCGCCGTCAGCGATGGTGGAAGAATTGCCAACCACTTCTGCGGATAACGTTTCGACAACCTCAACAAGCAATGAAGCATCGTCGCCACCACTGATAGACGAAATAGCGGTGAAGTCCGTCGAATCGCCGGCACGGTCATTGGTGGAAGAAACATTATCTACACCCGTGTTGGTGACGGAGATCGTCGCCGAAGAAAACGTCGCGGTAGTTTCACCTCATATCGACATCGTGCCTGCCGAAGTCGTGCAAAAAGCAGAGCCAATCGTCGAGCCAGAACGTGTGCTGGACGTCGAAGCGTGGCCGGTGATGCGTGCAATGCCGATGCCTGAAGAGGCAGTTGATCCGCTCGCAGATCTTACCAGCGAAGATCCCGCCGAGGTTAATGCTCGCTTGCATGGACAGCGTCCGACGGAAGAGCAAGAAACGGATGACGAAGAAAGCGAAGAACTCGATCTCGATGATTTGCTTGGCGATGATCCAGCGATGGTCAACGCAGCGTTGCAGGCAGCGACCGCACGCGTTCCGCTTCCCTCACGGGTATTGCCAGAGCTGATTATTCCTGCGGCCACGGAAACGACGACATGGACTGCGCCGATCGATGTTGGTCAGACGGCGGCAAGTGAACCGAGCGAGGAAAGCGAGCTGAGCGAAGTACAAGACGCCATTCGCGTGTCGTCGCTGAGTGAGGACGTGAGCGGTGAACCTGCCGAGGTTTCAACGCCTGCGCTGGTCGCGGAAGAAATCAGCATACCTGTTGCAGAAAAATCAGATGCTGAAACGTCAGAGAGCCACAGCGAAGAGCGAGTTCCGCCACTGGTTGTCAGCAACGAAGTGACTTCGGTCACAGAGCCAACGACGATCGCAGTGGAGTCGGTTCTCGTAACGCTCG
>JAYUFI010001033.1:0-8645 GCA_043738805.1 Planctomycetaceae bacterium
CCGACAACAACCACGGTTCGGTTCCCCAACGGCGATCCAGCCAATACCCCAAGCCCGCAGGCAAGACCATCTCTAAGGAGATGTTCGTCACCCGCGACACCCAATAGGCTGCGACAGCCATTGGAGGCTCGGAATCCCGGCGTGGCGTAACCATGATTGCCCCAGGAAGCCCAAAGAAGGGCGGGAGCATAGGGGTGCTTCAGTGGCCTATCAAGCGACCGGCTGACAGCTTCGCAAGGTTTTCCCAAGCTGCGGACTTAAGGCTTCTCACGAGTGGGAACTGAATTAGACTCACGGCTCCTGTCGCTTGCCTGTTTGATACAACTCTTCCATTTCTTGAAGCGTTGCGTCACGAATGCTGCGGCCTTGAACCTTGAGCCCCTCCTCAATGAAACGGACTCGACGCTCGAACTTCACAGTGCTCCGACGAAGCGCCTCTTCGGGGTTGATCTTCCAGCGTCGAGCCAAGTTGGCCACGACAAATAGGACATCACCGAATTCACCTTCGATGCGGTCTCGCAATGCGGCATCGGTGATCGGTTCATCGGGAACGGGAGCCATTTCAACGGACGCGGGGACGTGCGGAATTTCGCCGCCGGGAAACAACTCGTGAGCGAGTTCGTCGATCTCCTCACGCAGCTTGTCGAACAACATCGCTCGATGCGGAAAATCATAGCCGACGCGAGCGGCCTTCTCGGCCACTCGCGAACAACGCGCGAGTGCCGGCAATGCGGCGGGAAGCCCGTCGAAGATCGACTCGCGCTGCTTTTCTTTTTGTTTCTGGCGATCCCAATTGCGGAGCACATCGTCCGCTGTGTGAGCCTGCTCGGTTTCGAAGACATGCGGGTGTCGATCGATCATCTTGCGAGTGATGACGTCGAGCACTTGTCGGATGTCGAACCGCCCTTCGTCGCGACCGATTTGAGCATCAAGGACGACCTGCAACAGCACATCGCCGAGTTCTTCGGTGATCGCCGTGTCGTCCTCCGAGTCGATCGCTTCGAGTAACTCATAAGTCTCTTCGAGCGTATACGGCTTGATGGTTTCGAGCGTCTGCTGCCGATCCCACGGACAGCCGGTTGGCGAGCGGAGTTTTGCGATCACTTCGCACAGCCTCGCGAACGCAGCCCCGACCGCTTGTAAATCGGGAGGGACTCCGAATTGTGAGGGATCAAGAGCAGGCATGAGCGACGCTTTCTGTAAACGGGTCCGAATCCAGTCGATGATCAGATCGTAGTGACGCAGCGGATGAAAGAGCACAAATAACTGCGGCAACTCAGCAGCGTTGCGTCATTGATAAGGAAGTCGTTCGTTTCGTGGTTGCAAACCGGCTCGCCTACTTTTTTCAGCGGGCAGGCATAGAATCTGCCACAACACTCCGCGAGGTTCGTCATGTGGTACTACTACTTCTTCTACGGTGCGTTCGGCTGGTTGATGGTGTTGCTGATTCTAGCGCTCGTGGTGGTGATGATCGCGTCCTGGTGTTGCGGAGTCAGCTTAGATTCTTTGGCGACGTGGGGCGAGGAAAACCCAACGCTGACCTGTTTTCATTGCGGCCAGGAAACGGCAGCCAATCGCAAGACGTGCGAGAACTGCGACGGTGAGTTGCAGTAGCCCGGCGTGCGAGGGGTGATGTTGGGTTCCCCTCGCGCGCATCGAGCTAATTTGAACGAGGAACAATGATGGTCGGCCCGGGAATCAGCATCGTGGGATTACTCTTATTGGGGATTGTCGGCATCGTCGTCCTCGTCATTCTTTGGCGCAGCCTGTCAGCCTTCATGGGATTGTTCAAAGGAATCCAGTCCGGCCATGCAACGCTAAATTGCCCGCACTGTGGTCAAGAAACAGTCCCCACAAATGGTCGCTGCACGTCGTGCGGTTCTGAGTTGTAAGGTCCGCGTGTTATGCCCAGCCTCACCGTCGAAAATTACCTCAAAGCGATTTGGCAGATCGCTGCGGCATCGGAATCGTCATCGGTCCCGACCGGCAAACTGGCGCAGACGTTGAAGGTCTCACCGGGGACGGTCACCAGTATGCAGAAAGCATTGGCCGAAGCGGGGCTCGCGACGTATCGACCGTATGAAGGGGTCAGTCTGACGGAAGCGGGGCGGACGCTCGCTCTGCGAATGCTGCGGCGACATCGGTTGATTGAGCTGTTTCTGGTGCGAACGCTCGGACTCACTTGGGATCAAGTGCATGAAGAGGCCGAGCACATGGAACACGCTGTCAGCGATTTTTTGATCGACCGCATCGACGACTATTTGGAGAACCCGTTGTGTGATCCTCACGGCGATCCGATCCCGGCAGCGAACGGGGATCTGCGCACAAACGGCGAAGCAAGCCGTCCATTGAGCGATGTTCCGATTGGTTCGTGTGTTAGGCTCGCCCGTGTCTTGCATCAAGACCCTGAGTTCCTGCGATATCTCGCGGATGCGGAGTTGACGATCGGTGCCACCGGATTGGTGGAACAAACGCACGAGGCTGCTGGCCTCGTCGTGTTGCGTCAGGGGGAGCGATCTGTCGCGATGGGGCGTGCGGCTGCCGAACAGTTATTAGTCGTGCTCGTCGATGAGGAGAAATCGTGAGGCCTGATTGGTGCGAACGCTGATAACTCCTTCAGACGGAGTCCGTGGGGATTGCAAATGGATTCCCCGCCAGTACGCTTTCGACGCAATTTGGCTGTTCGAGCGTGTGGACTCTGATCACGAATGGCCGCCCCTCCTTTGTCGCTGTTGTGTTTCAGGATTTGTCCCGCATGACCTCTGATCCCACCTCGATTCCCGTCGAACCAGTCGTTGCCGCTCCGCTCAATGCTGATGCCGGTGCTCCACCAATAACCGAAGCTGTCACCACTGATGCTGTCACAACAGAGCCCGCTCGCCGAGTGATGTTGAACCCCACCGGTGCCGACTTGAAGGCGGTCGCCTCGGTGGATGTGGTGAAGATGGATCGTGACATCGACGCGGAAGCAGAACGTGAAGCTCGCCGTGTGCGCGATGTGGCTGCATCAATTCCGCATGGCAGCGTCGAAGTGCCGCTCGAAGAGAATCTCGACTCCGATTTGGAAGCAGAGATCAACGCGGCGTTGTCTGGAAAGGCGGCGACTCCGCCGAGTGCGGCCATCGCCAAGACTGCGGCTGCGGCCGACAGCCCTGAAGAAGAGACTCTCGAACAAGGCAAGCGGATCAAAGGAAAAGTCGCCCTGATTCATGGCGAAGACGTGTTTCTCGATCTTGGTTTTCGCTCGCAAGGTGTGCTCCCGACAAAGCAGTATGAAGGCAAAGAACTGCCGGCGGTCGGAACCGAAATCGAAGTCATGGTCCAACGTGTCGCTCCGAACGAAGGCTTGATTCACGTCACTCTGCCAAGCGGCAAGCAGCGAGTCACCGGTAATTGGGACGAGATTCAAGCTGGTATGGTTGTCGATTGCGTTGTCACGAAGACGAACAAAGGTGGCCTCGAAGTCACCGTCGGATCGCTGCGTGGCTTCATGCCAGCCGGTCAAGTGGATGTCCGTTTTGTCGAGAGCCTGGAACCGTACGTCGGCCAGAAACTCCGCGTGCAAATCACCGAAGCGAACAAAGGTAAACGAAATCTCATCGTCAGCCGCAAAGCAATTCTCGAAGAAGAGAGACAAGCGGCTCACGAGAAAATCCTCGCGACGCTCGAAGTCGGCAACACGCTCGATGGCATTGTGAAGTCAGTGAAGGAGTACGGCGCGTTTGTCGATCTCGGCGGCGTTGACGGCTTCTTGCACATCGGCCAGATCAGTTGGCAGCACATCAAGCATCCGAAGGAAATGCTCGCCGAAGGACAGGCGGTGCAGGTCAAGGTCATCTCGATCAGTGAAGACAAGCAAAAGATCGGACTCAGCCTCAAGCAGCTCAGTAGCAGCCCGTGGGAACAGGCCGCGACGAAATACTTTCAAGGTCAGACGGCGAGCGGCAGAGTTACTCGGCTCACCGATTTCGGCGCGTTCGTCGAATTGGAACCGGGCGTCGAAGGGATGGTTCACATCAGCGAGCTCGACCACAAGCGGATCAACCGTGTGGCCGATGTCGTCGCAGTCGGCCAAGAACTGGAACTGCAAGTTCGCGAAGTCGATCCGCTCAAGCGTCGCATCAGTCTTTCTTTGAAGGCATTGAAGGCGAAACCGGAAGCTCCGAAATCTGAGATCGTTGAAGAAGAGACACCGGCCGCTTCGCTGCCACCGCGACGCAAGACACCGCTGAAAGGTGGCAAAGAAATCGATCCACGCAAAGGGAGCGGCCTCTTCGGCAACCCCGGCGACTTTCGGTAGACGTCATTTCAAAACACGCACGACGCGCCAGTGAGTGGTCGAAGTCTTGGTTGAGTTGGGCCACTCGTTGGCGCGTTGTGCTTGTTCTTGAAGCCACATCTAGGAGAGCGGGGAATGCTTCGCCCACTCGGCCAGACGAATGTTCGGATCACGCCGCTCGGTATGGGATGCTGGCCGATCACTGGAATCACGAGCATCGACGTCAACGAGTCGGACAGCTTGGCCACGATCAAGCGGGCGTTTGATTCGGGAATCAACTTCTTCGACACGGCCTATTGCTACGGCTTCGATGGCGAGAGCGAGCAGATGATCGCCCGCGTGTTGGCCAGCGACCGGGACAGAATTGTGCTCGCCACCAAAGGGGGCATTCATTGGGAGTCCGGCAAGCAAGCGCGTTGCGGACGTCCCGAAACGTTGCGTCGCGAATGCGATGAAAGCCTGCGACGACTCAAGACCGATCGCATCGAGTTGTACTACCTGCACGCTCCCGATCCGAACGTTCCTATCGCTGAGTCCGCAGGTGCAATCCGTGAACTGATTCAGCGAGGCAAAGTGTTGAGCGCTGGTTTGTCAAACGCCAACGTGGAGCAGCTCGCTGCGTTTCACGAAGCTTGCCCGCTGGCCGCGTATCAACCGCACTTCAACATGCTGCAACGCGAGATCGAAGATTCGCAGTTGCCGTGGTGCGTCGAGCACGAAGTGTCGGTCATCGTTTACTGGCCGCTGATGAAAGGCTTGCTGGCCGGTCATTTGCCGCGCGATTACGTCTTTGATCCGAAAGACGGTCGCCGCAAATATCCGATGTTCTCTGGCAACGAATGGGAGAAGAACCAAGATTTCTTAGACCGCCTTCGCGAACTGGCAACCGAACTTGAAAAGCCGGTTTCACAGATCGTCCTTAATTGGACCATCCAGCGAGCGGGCATCACCGCCGCACTCTGCGGGGCCAAACGCCCGCAGCAAATCCAACAGAACGCCGAAGCCATGACTTGGTCGCTCACCACCGACCAAGTCGCTCGCATCAACTCGACGATCGCCGCGCGCGGGCCAATCATTTCCAAAGCAGCGGTGTCGTAGCCGCGTAGATCGGCAGAAGCGGCCAAGCCTCATCGAGCACCTGCCTGAACGTGAGTCGTCTTCGGGCTTCTCGAAGATCGTTAGCCGAGCGATCGCTCGATTGAGCACATGGAAAACTTCACCAGCCGGACAAATTCGTTTGGTTCTTGCCATTCACCGTCAATAACCAACCCGGCAAACAGACTTCTTCCGTTTCGTTCTTCCCAAGAACGGCCTCAAAATCTTGTTTCGAACGGTCGAAGTTGCCTTGACTGGCAAGGGCACGCTTTAGAACAGCGAACCTTGAGCGGGCTTGTCTGGCAGCGCGGTGATACCGAGGTGTGCTAGTGCTGCCGCAGTTACGAGACGTCCGCGCGGAGTTCGTTGTAAGAAACCGACTCGCAGCAAGAACGGTTCGATCTCATCTTCAAGAGTATCAGCCGGACAGTTCATGCTGTGGCCGATTGCTTGCACGCCCGCCGGGCCGCCGCAAAAAACGTTGATCAGGATCATCAAATAGCGACGGTCGAGTTCATCCAAGCCGACGTGATCGACTTCGATCATTTCGAGCGCTCGCCTCGCGACGTCATCCGTGATGCGGCCTTGAGCTTTGCTGTCCGCATAGTCACGGCACCAGTACAGCAAGTTGTTTGCTTTGCGCGGCGTGCCTCGACTGCGGCGGGCGACCTCAGTGGCAGCGGTCGGTTCGATCTCCGTACGCAGCTTGCGTGAGTTGCGAGTAATGATTTCGGCAAGATCGGGTTCGTCGTAGAAATCGACGTGCAAACGATTCACGAAACGGTCGCGGAGCGGAGCGGTCAACATACCGCTACGTGTCGTCGCACCGATCATCGTGAATCGCTTGAGCGGCATGTTGATCGTCCGCGCGTTGATCCCTTCGCCCAGCGAGATATCGACTCGAAAGTCTTCCATCGCCGGATAAAGGAACTCTTCGACGGCCGGCGGCAGACGATGAATTTCGTCGATGAACAACACCGAGCCGTAACTCGCGTTCGTCAAATACGACAAAACGTCCTTCGGAGCGGTGAGCGCGGGTGCGGACGCGATTTGAAAGTCGGTGCCGAGTTCTTTCGGGATCACGGTCGCGAAAGTCGTTTTGCCCAAACCCGGCGGGCCATCGAACAGCACGTGTCCGAGCGGCTCCTGACGCTTCTTCGCGGCGTCGAGCATGATGCGTAACCGCTCGACAACCTTGCGTTGGCCGACGATGTCTTCAAGCCGTTGTGGTCGCAGTTCATCGTCATGCTTTTCGTCATCAGGACGAAAGTCCGCCTTGGGACCAAGCGGCGGGCGAGGTGACTCGTCTTTCGGGTCTTCGCCAGGGCTGCCATTGATGATCCGTTGCCGCGCCATAGTTGTTGGCACATTCGATGTGCCATCCGCTGGAGGATAATTCAGAGAGACGTGAGTTACTGCGATAGCTCGGCAATCAATTCATTCGGATAACTGACGTTTGCAGTCACCGTTTGGACGTCGTCTTGATCTTCGAGTGCATCAATGAAGGCGAGGACTCGGCGGCCCATTTCGAGGTCTACTTCGACTCGGTTGTTCGGGATTTTTTGGATTTCAGCGATGTCCGTTGGGATCTTTGCCGCCTCGAGCGTTTCGTTGACTTGCTGAAAGACCGCAGGATCACACGTCACTTCAAAGTGATCCCCGGCTCGCTGGACGTCATCGGCTCCCGCTTCCAGTGCGATCTCAAATAGCTTGTCTTCTTCGACGTGCTGAGTCGGGATAACGAAGACCCCTTTGCGAGCGAACAAGTACGAGACGCAACCCGTGCTGCCGAGATTACCGCCGTGGACTTCAAAAAGTTTGCGAACTTCGCCCGCAGTGCGGTTGCGATTATCGGTGAGAATGTCGCAGAGAACCGCGACGCCTCCGGGGCCGTAACCTTCATAAACTAGGTCGTCGTATTGCTCGTCAGACGACTCGCCGCAACCTTTTTTGACGGCGCGGTCGATGTTCTCTTTGGGCATGCTGTTCTTGCGAGCCTTGTCGAGCGCATACCGCAGAGCCAAGTTGCCAGTCGGATCACCGCCGCCATGTCGCGCGGCGACAATGATGGCTCTGCTGAGCTTGCCGAACAGCTTGCCACGTTTCTTATCGACCGCACCTTTGCGGATGGCGATGTTCGCCGAATGGGAATGTCCTGCCATGAGTCTTTATTTTACGTAGCCGCAAGCTGCCAGCTTGCGGAGTGAATGGATTGAGTTTGAATAACAACGAACCGACTTCAAGCTGGCAGCTTGAAGCGACGGCTACGGCTTCGCTTTCAATTTGAGTTCCAGCTTCTCGATCAACTTTGCATCCGGATGCTTGTCTTCTTTCGCATCCTTGAGCGCTTTCTTCCAGTTCTCGCTCGCCTTCTCTTTTTGGCCGAGCTTGTCTTGAGCGTCTCCGAGATGATCCCAAATCGTGGCGTCTCCGCCGCGAGGAGAGTTCGCAGATTTTTCCAAGTAAGGAATCGCTTCTTGATATTTGCCAAGTTTGTAGAGCACCCAGCCCAGGCTGTCTTGATAGGCCGCGTTGTCGGGTTCGGCTTTCACCGCCTTCTCGATCATGCTACGAGCCTGCTCTAAATTTTTCCCTTGGTCGGCGTAGAGATAGCCGAGGTCGTTGTTGACCGACGGATCGTCAGGCGACTCGGCCAAGACCTTTTCCAAGATCTCTTCGCCTTTGCGAATCTCTCCCTTTTGAACATGAATATTCGACAGGCTGTATTGGCACTGACGTGCGAGTCGATGTTGCGAATGCTTCTCGATGAACGCTTCCAACAGCGGCACCGCCTTGTCCCAATTGTGAGCATGGTAATGCACCCACGCTTCCTGAAACGCGAGCAGCGGGTGATCGGGAATCGCTTTGCGAGCTTCCGCGATCGCTTCGAGCGCGGCTTCAGTGTTACCAGCCATCTCTTCGGCTTGCGACAGCATGAAAAGGAAGTTCGGCCGCGCGTTTAACAACGAGGCGTCTTTCACCGCTTCATGAAAGACCTTCGCGGCCTCCGCGAACTTACGAACGTCGAGCAACAGCTTGCCGAGCTCTTCATAGATTCCGCCCGCTTTATCGCGACGTAGCTTCAACGCATGGCGATAAAACTTCTCGGCCAAGTCGGCTTGCTTGCCTTGCGCGGCGATCTTGCCAAGCAACAGGCTGCTCGCGAAATCGAGCTTCGCAGCATCCCCTTCCGTCTGTTGCTTTCCAACTTCCAATAACCCCGCAACTAACTTTTCATCCGCAGCGATCGCTTGCAGTTCGCGTTCAAGAT
>JAYUFI010001034.1:0-1174 GCA_043738805.1 Planctomycetaceae bacterium
GAAAATCCTTTGCAACCAGCGGGATCTCCTGCTCATTGTTGATCTGGAAGATGATTCCCGCCTTCGAGATCCCGTAGTCATCCCAAACGCGGATTCGCATCAACAACTCTGCCAGCGTATGCACTTCCACCGTCTCGGTCGGTTGCTCGAACACAACCTGTGGCGGTTGATCCTCGCGAACCCGAATCCGGTACTTGTTCGTTGGCAGTACGGTTCCGTCTTCGGCTTCCGCCACAATGGAGTAGTTGCGATCCTCATTCAGCGTCAGTTCGGCCGTCCCCATCGCTGTCGGTACACCCTGGGATTCGCGCGGAGCACGCGGCTCCAGCTTCAGCACAATGGCGTCAGGAGCCGTCCGACTTTCATCATCACGAGATTGCTTCAAGGGAGCAAAGACCAGCGATGCGGACTTCACTGGCTTGTCGAATTCGAGCGCGAACTTCGCGACTGTTCCCTTCAATGCGCTCAAATTGAGATCAATCGATGTACTCGCCGGCTGACAGATATACGCCGGAGGTAGGATCTCGACCGCAGCATGTGCCAGTCGCAACGGGCATCGAATGCCGATTTGATAAATGGGACTCGCCACTTCGCCCGCCGTGACGCGGTACTCGACCGGCTTTGTCAGTTTCTCCAATTTGACCGCAAAGTCGGCGGAAGAGACTGACGCGAGTACGCTCGAATCGGACTCGATTGGTTCGAGTGTACGTTGCGTCCATTCGGCACCCGCTTCACCGGCAGCGCGCGTGAATAACGAGACTTCGCGATTCGTTCGGCCCGTCAGCGAAACATCAATTTGCAGCCCGCCCCCCTCTTCAACGACTTGATCGCCGGGGCGAACGTCAAGCTGTCGATACGGCGTCTCGTTCAGGAAAGCCCGCTGTGTTGCCGTGCGCCACTGCCAGTCGACACCGGATGCTGCCGCCATCAGCACAAATCCCGCCACGAATCCGCCCGCAATCAGGACGAGTCGCTTCACGGGAACAATGTCCTCAATCGACAGTGGCAATGCCTGCTGATGAGTGCGCTGCGCCAATGCCGCAACCAGGGATGTTGTCACCCCTTCGGAATGAACGTCCTCGACGCGCATCGTGCTGAACTGCACGGTCGTGCGAACCGACTGACCGAGTTGCGGGAACGCCGCCTCGATTTCTGCCGCAGTCGTTGGTTGACT
>JAYUFI010001035.1:0-1174 GCA_043738805.1 Planctomycetaceae bacterium
AACGGCGGCATGGCCATCACTTTGACTGGCTTGGAGTTCTCCAATAATGATTTCGTTTTGACGAGAGCGGGCTGCAACGGGCCGACGTCCGTCAGAGACACAAACTGGCCAGTGATCGTACGACAGAGTTCCTCGGCCATCCGTTTGTGGCCGTCCATGTTCGGATGGATTTCGTCGCTGAGCGTGCAGCGGAACGCCCACGCATCCTTCGCACTCAGCGTTTCTCCCGCCACGAACTGATCGCACACGGGAACTTGCATCGATTTCGCGGTTGCACGGATCACATCGCAATAACGTTTTAGCTTCTCGATCGGTCGGCCGGGCGTCGTCAAAACCGCGTTTGGCGTGCAAAGTAAAACGGAAGCATTCGCCTCACGGCAGCGGGCGATCAGCGTTTCGAGGTTCGTGCGATATTGCTCTTCCGACAGTCGCGTCATGTCGTTCAAGCCGAACGAGATCGTGACCAGATCGGGTTTGTGCATGAGTACATCGCGATCGAGCCGTGCCAGACCTTCAGTTGTTGATTGGCCGCTGATCCCCGCGTTGATCACTTTTACGTTTGCCTTCGGGACCAACTGCTGGATGGCGACTTCCAGCATCTCTGGATAGGCCCGGCGACCCCCGGTGTGGTAATAGACCCCCGTTACGCTGTCGCCAAGACACACGATCGTCACCGGCTTCTCGCCAAATTCGAGCAGCGGTTTTGATCCTCCGGCAAGTACATGACTCAAGACGAACTCAAACGCCAAAGTCGCATCCGCGTATTTCGTGTCGTGACCGCCACCAGGATTGTGAATCAATCGCATTTTGCGGTTTCGCTTCTGTAGCGTTTCCGCCAATCGCAGCACGCTGTCGGGTGGCACAAGCGTATCGCGCCCGCCGGTTGTAAATGCGATCGGCATCGTCAAATTGGCGGCATTCAACTCGGCCGAGCGTTTGCGATACTCGTCTGGCTTGTCTTGTTTCGATCCACCAAACGAGGCAGAGATCGCTTCCTGAAATTGTGTGTACTCCACCAGGTTGGCCGTGCCGTTCATGGACACAACTCCGTCGATCAGGCCGGGATGCAACGCAGCAAACGTTAAGGCCGCCGTGCCGCCCATCGACCCGCCGCTGATCACGATCTTGCTGATTTGGAAGCGGCTCCGCAGTTCTTCGATGATCTGCAACGTAT
>JAYUFI010001036.1:0-8638 GCA_043738805.1 Planctomycetaceae bacterium
GATCGCCACTCGCTATGACAAAACCGCTCGCAACTTCCTCGCCTTCCTCCACTTGGCCGCATCCATGATCCTCCTCGCGTGAATGTCAACACGGCCTAGAAGAAAATGTATTAAATGATCAATTTACAAGTAAGGGAATTCCTGGTTGTGGGGGCCACTTTCATTGCCAAACGCATCGGGTGTCACTGGTAAGGCGAAGTGTGGCAGGACTGCGTGACGTCAAAGTGTCTTTATTTTTTCAATGCCGATGTGGTTTTGCCTCTAAGATTTATACGGCGTCGATTGGGATCGAGTCGCCGATGCTCAAGCGAAAGAACTCGATCGTAAAATCTTCATGAAGTATCGCGATCAAAGCGAAAAATGGCTGCCTCACGTCGTCACCGAGCGGGCCAACATCGAATTGATGTTCAACGACCCGTACGGGGACGTCAGCACCATGCAAATCGCTTCGCTCGCCGAATCGGCCCACACCACGATGCCAGTCGAACCAGTATGGCCTAAGATCTTCTCCGAGCAGCCCGCACTGCCAGCCCCCTGGCCCACGCTGAGTCCCAAGCCGCACACCTGCTAACAACGTCGAGGACAGGGTTCACGCAAAAATTTCACGGACAACACGGCATTCGCGTTTCGCGGTCAGCGTCTGCTCTTGTCCGTTGTGGAAGTAGACCAGCTTTTGATGATCGAGGCCGAAGAGATCGAGCAGTGTCGCTTGGTAATCGTTCGCCGTGACGATGTCCTTGACGGCTCGATGTCCGAACTCGTCCGTCTCCCCAAACGTGATCCCCGGCTTGATGCCGCCGCCTGCGAGCCATGTGGAAAAACCTTGGCCGTTGTGGTCTCGACCGCCGGTCGCCTGATCCCCTTCGGTGACCGGGAGCCGTCCGATTTCTCCGCCCCAATGCACGACGGTCGTGTCGAGCAAACCGCGTCGCTTGAGATCGGTGACGAGCGCCGCCGCCGGTTGATCCGTTCGGCGGCAGATGGCCGGCAGGTTCTTACGGATGTCCGTGTGAGTGTCCCACGGCTGCCCACCGAGGAAGAGTTGCACGAAGCGCACGCCCCGTTCGACAAGTCTTCGCGCGATCAAACAGCGTGAGCCGTACTCCTTCGTCTCATCGCGATCGAGCCCGTACAGCTTCTGTGTTTCTTCGGTCTCTTGCGACAAATCGAGAGCCTCCTTCGCCGCCGTCTGCATCCGCGCGGCGAGTTCATACGACTGAATCCGAGCTTCGAGATCGGCCTCGCCCGGATGCAGTTCGAGATGCCGTCGATTCAATGTGCGGAGCAAGTCCAGATTCTGCGCTTGCAGCGAGCCCTTCAAATGCGGCGGCGGATCGAGGTTGAGAATCCGCGGCTCTTGAGCTCGCAGCACCGTCCCTTGAAACAACGGCGGCATGAAACCATTCGACCAATTCAACACGCCGTCCACCGGATGCCCGCCGGGATCGCTCAGCACCATGTACGCTGGCAAGTCTTGGCTCTCGCTGCCAAGCCCATACGTCAACCACGAACCGAGCGCCGGCCGCCCCGTCACCGCCGGGATCCCCGCGTTGATGTAACGAATCGAAACCTCATGCCCGTTATGCCCGCTGTGCATCGAACGGATCAGGCAGATGTCATCGACGATCCCCGCCGTGTGAGGCAGTAGTTCCGAAACCTCGGTCCCGCAGTCGCCGTGCTTCGCGAACTTCCACGGACTGCCGAGCAGCTTCTTACTCGCACGATTGACGAAGCTGAAAATGACCTCGCCGGAATAATCAGTCCCGCTGAACTTTGTCAGTTCCGGTTTCGGGTCGAGCAAATCCATGTGCGCCGGCCCGCCGTGCATGAACAGCGAGATCATCGCCTTCGCACGCGGCGCATGATGCGTCTGCTTCGACGTCAAATCAAACGACTGCGGCCGCAACTTCACAGTCGGCGGCACCGCCAGCGCCCCTTCTTGATTCAGCAACCACGCGAGCGCGACCGACCCGATGCCGAACGCGTTGTCGGCAAGGAATTGACGGCGACTTCGCAGCCCAGACAAATTCAGCATCTTCTTCAGCCTTTACGAACGAGTTCTCACCAAATTCGATTGACGCCATAGGCGTCCAAAATTTCATCGCTGCTGACGACCGCCCAATCTTCGACGAGCGATTGAGCCACCAGCATCCGATCGAACGGGTCTTTGTGATGAAACGGCAGCGAAGACACGCTTGCCACATGAGCGACTGAGATCGGGATAACGTTGAAGTCTTGCTCGTCGAGCATCGTGTTTAAGAATTCGTCGAGTGGCTTCGGAAGCGAATATTTGCGTTGGCTAATTTTGATTGCCAGTTCCCAAAAGCTAGCGGGACTGACAAACAATTCGTTGCCGTCATCGGTCATGACAGCGTGCGCAGCGCGACTCAATTGGGAATCGTTCAAATAAAACCAAAGCAGCGCGTGGGTATCAATCAGAATTTGCATCACATGTACTCGGCAAAGTCTTGAAGATGCTCATCGTCTTCGGCAAGGACGACAATTTTGCCGATCGCGCTGCCAGGCACTCGTGGCGGGCCGGGCTTGGAAAAAAGTTCGTCTAATTCTTGGCGATGCTCGTGGTAGTAGCTCAACGCATCGTAGACCTGAGCCAAATTGATCCAGGGTTTGAATTGTGGGATCGACTCCAGAGCGATGCCGCCGCGATAGAGCCGCAGGATCGAACGGACGGTCGTCTGGGTTCCGGAAATAATCGGCTCGCCGTTCTTCACGGCGGGGTCACATGTCACAAATCGGTGCGGTGTCGCGACGGTCATAGCCCACCTCGAATCGAAAATCGTTCGGTCAATCGACATACAAAAACTCGTTGGAACTCAGCAGAGTTTGGCACAAGTCGGTGATGACCTGCAATTCGGGCTCCGGCATTGCGGCGGTGGCGGTCAACATCGGCAATTGCTGGTTCAGGAAATTCAGCACGGAGGAAAGTTCCGGTTGTGTCACCGGTCGGCCATAAGCGATCTGCCAGGCGATCGCGACCTGGCTAACAAACGACGGGGGCGGCGGGCCGGTGAATTCTTTGTCGGATTGCCACGAGCGCTCTTTGCCGTCAGCCATCTTGAGTGTGATCGTCACCCCCCAGCCGAATGAATCGGAGGTGACCGACTCGCGGCAATCGGTGGCGAAGTCGAGCGTGTCACCGGATTGCACTTCGATCGACACGACCGCCGTATCGACCTTGTTGTGTTGAGCAATCCATTCGCCATGCAGGCCAGAGCGGCTGGAGATCACTCGACTACGAACGCCGTCACCATTTTCTGACGGGTGATGCAGTTGGCCGGTGATCGACACGACTCCGGCGGACGGTGCGGTCCAGCGGCGGATGGTGGCGTGCAGTTGATCGTTGCCGGTGTGACCTCCGGTTGCGTTCAAGATCGCGAATCCAATTTGTGGATCGGGGACGGTCGCACTCCCTTGCCACGAATTTCCCGTCCAATGGGCGAAGCGAGTGAACGTCTTCGTCCGTTTGGTCTCCGCACTGTATTCGCCGAATCCGAATTGCCACGGACGGTGCAATCGTTCGGGGATGAGTTGCGAATCAACCTCAAACGGCAACGCCGGCGCGGAGGCTGCTTCCGCTCGCACGCGAACGGCCATCGCTGCGGCTTGCTTCAGAATGAAATCGCTATTCATGAGCATCAACGATTGCGTGGCGACGGTCGATGAAGGCCGCTTGTCGCAATTGACTTCCATGACCGGCGCGTCGAACGCCCGCATCAACGTTTCCGGTTTGCTCCGCTTCGTTTCGACATAGACGCTACGGCGAGACATGTCGTCGACGATCACTTGCCCGACGAAATCTTCCGCGACGGAAATCGGCTTGCCGAACAGCGTCTGCTTGAGCGACCCGCTAGCGGCAAGCACTCGATCGCGCATGACCTCCGCATCCAACCGCCGCACGCTCATGCGACCGAGCAGCAAGTTACTCGGATCAACCGCATCCAGTTCTGCTCGCCGCGCCGTCGCTTGCCGGTACGTCGTCGAAGTCATGAGCAAGCGATGCAGGCGTTTGAGGCCATTGACTCCGTTCGCCTCAAGCAACTCGACCGCGAGCCAATCCAACAACTCCGGATGCGTCGGCCGTTCGCCGAGTTGCCCGAAGTCCCCCGGCGTGCCGACGAGTCCGCGGCCGAAGTGATGCATCCAAAGACGATTCGCCAGCGCTCGCCCAAACAACGGATCGCGACCACTGGTGAGGTATCGAGCGAACGCGAGCCGACGACCGCTCGTCGGCAGCGCCGCGTCCTTCACCGGAAATTCAACCACCTGTCCCGGCGGCGCGGCGATCGTCAGCATCGCGGGAGTCACCGAGTCTTTCGGTTGTCGGTGATCGCCGCGATGAAAGATCGTCGTGACGGGCGGTTGACCGTGTTGCTCGGTCAACAGGCTGACGAAATCTTCGACCGGCTTTTCGCTGCGCTTCGCTTGGATCGTCGCCGCGTCCTTCTTCAAGTCTTCCGCCGCTTGCGGGTTGTACTGATACAGATTCCCCGCGTTGATGTTCAGGCTCGGATTCGTCGCCACGAGTTGTTTCTGCGCGTCAGTCCGTTTGTCGGCCGGAGTTTGAAACGCAGTTCGCAGTGCTTCACGTTGATCGGCGGGTCGTTTTTCCAGATCTTTGTCGAACGCTTCGGCGATGAGCTTTTCACTCTTCCCGTTGTAGACCGCTTGCAGCTTCGCGGCCTCCGCTTCGACTTCCGCTGCCTTCGCCCGATCGGCGTCGGTATAGAGCGACACGATTCGCTCGCGCGGAATGACCCAACCTTTCCAGTTCAAAGCCGGCTCAAAGATCGCTCGCAACCGGTAGTAGTCCGCTTGCGAGATCGGGTCATAACGGTGGTCGTGACACTGAGCACACCCGACCGTCAGCCCCAGCAACGACGAGCTGACAATCTTGACCGTGTCGGCAACGACCTGATTGCGCGACGTATCCGGATCACCTTGTCCGCTCGCCGTCGGATCAGCCGCCATTCGCAGGAAGCCGGTCGCGACGAGCTTCTCGATCGACTCCGGCGGCAGGTTCTTGAACGGTGGCGTGACCAGTTCGTCCCCCGCCAGTTGCTCGGCGAGGAACTGATCGAGCGGCTTGTCGTCATTCAGCGCGCGAATGACGTAGTCACGGTACTTGTAGATGTAGGGCCGCGAGGTATCGACGTTGCCGTCCCCTTCCGAATCCGCATACCCCGCCGCGTCGAGCCAATGCCGCCCCCACCGTTCCCCGTAATGCGGTGACGCCAGCAGCCGATCGATCAATTGCTCATAGGCATCCGGAGCATCGTCGCTGAGAAATTCCTCAGTCTCTTCCCGCGACGGCGGCAGGCCGAGCAAGTCGAAATACGCTCGCTTGATCAACGTCCGCTTGTCCGCCTCCGGACCAAACGACAGCCCACGTTCCTGCAACTTGGCGAGCACGAACAGGTCGATCGGCGTGCGAACCTCAGATTTCAAATGTGAGATCGGAACCATCGGCCTCTTCACCGGCTGAAACGCCCAAAACGATCGTTCCTCCGCCGTGATCCCCAGCCCCTTGCCAATCTCCGCCGGTTCTTCGCGAGCGGTCTTCGCTCCCGCCGCGATCCACTTTGTCAGCGTCTCAATCTCGCGAGCCGAAACCTTCGCCGGTCCCGGCGGCATCTCGCCCGCTTTGATCCGCTTGAGCAACAAACTCGCTTCCGGCTTACCCGGCTCAATCGCAGGGCCGGACTCCCCTCCGCGTTTCATCAACCGCGCGAGCCTCAAATCGAGCTTCCCCTTCGGCTCTTCTTCCGCCCCATGACAATCGAAGCAATGCGCCTTCAAGATCGGCCGCACGTGAGCCTCGAAGGTGAGTTCCTCACCGCAACTCAAAGTCGATCGCGACAACACCGCGAGACAAGCAACAAACCAAGCCAGCAAGCAACGGCCACGAACGGTCATCGGCAATAACCTCGGCAATCGAGTTCGGCAGGACGCAGGCAGGAAGTTCGGCGGGAGATACTCAGTCGGCATCGGCATGATTCTGGCCGACAGGTCGAGAAGACTCAACGACCAAGTCGGCCAGCGAAGTGGGTTATCAGCCTGATAAAGGATTGTGGTACGACGCTCCGCGTCGTGTTTCACGACACGGAGCGTCGTGCCACAATGCTGGTTTGCCGTGCAACACCGTCAGCGTCTGAATGGCCCCGATCCTCAACCCCAGCCACCCGGCTCGCAGCAAGTGGCGACGCGATGTAAGAGCCAAAAGCACTCGCGTCGGTCTTCGCCATCGCGAACGCTGTCCGCGCGATCGACTCCGCGATTCAGGACGTGAGAGACGCCTCTCGGAATCGCAATGCGGTGACGGCGAGGTAGGGTGTGAATCCTGAGCGAGCAATCAAGCACTTCTGCGTAGCTCGGCATCCCGTTGGTTGAGCCCCACAGTTTCGTGTGCCTTCAAGAGTCGAAATGTTGCATCAGGATACTTCCTGAGCAACCTTTGTAGTGCTGGTGCTGATTCGGCAAATTTCCGAGCACCCCGCTTGGATTTCGCCGCTCGCTGGCAAGAGTCGCAAAGGCGAAATGGGGCAGTGAAGTTCACATCGCGACCATGTTCTCTGGCAGAGTCATCTTCATTGCTCGGTGACAAACGGAAAAGGAAACGTCCGAAGAGTCCTGCAAGAATCACTCGCGCAAGAAAAAAAGATCGAGCCCCTTCGTTGTTCGATGCATTAGGGGACTCACGCCATGCTTGCTCACAGATTCCGTGTAACTGGGCCACTGAATCTGCACCAGAGCTGCAATGCGAGCAGGTGTCGGCTAGGTTCCATGTTCCATCAGCAACCGCGCGGTTGATCTCGTCTGCCGGACAGATCTCGTAGGCGGCCATTCCTGCCATTTCGCGGAGTTTGCTCAATCGAGGTATTGAAACTGCGCAGCCACATCCGCAGGATTTCGTTGTTCCAGCCTCACTGGCACTCACTTTCAATTGTTGGCCACACTCGCACGGGACGCAGAATTCCATTTCATTGCCTCCTAGGGAAATCAGAACTTGCAAAAGTAGCGTTTCGCCTCGCCAATAGGGCGAACTTATCAGCCCATGAGAGAAATCAGCAATCGCAAGTTGACGAAAGCACCGTCAGTCCGTGAGTCACTTACCCCCGACATCTAATGGTTAAACAGAAACTCTTTCGTGTTCATGAGAGCCCAGAGCAGGTCTTCTAACGCGGCTTTTTCGTCTTTGCTGCTGGTGAGGTGGCTGAGAGCCAATTCGAGTTGCTGCGAAGTGGGGGGACGCGAGTAGACCCATAGGAAAATCTCGCGGACTTTCTCGGCGGGGGAACGCCCCTTGTCGGCGGCGAGGACCGCTCCACGACCGGTGGGGGACGAGAGCTTGTTTTGAATCTCGCTGGAGTTGAATAAGTGCAAGCTCTGCGCGAGGTTGGCGGAGCTGGTGCGTTCGCATTCGCAGGCGGTGGTCCCTTCGGGCATGCCGAAGATTTGGAGGAAGTACATGCCGGGGTAGGGATCGTGAGGCAACTGCACGGCACGGGTTTCGGGGGGTAACGCCGGAGCGCCGCCGAAGTTCGACCGCGACAGCGCGACTTGGTCGATGCTGTCGAGCAGCACCTCGGCCGCTAATCGCCGGGGGTAGAACCGCGCATAGTTTTGTTTGTCGTGGAGGTTGTATTCGTTCGGTTCAGAACTGAGCTGATAAACCTGCGACGAGCAAATCGTGCGGATCAAGTTCTTCATGTCGAAGCCGCTGGTGACGAAGTGTTGAGCCAGCGCGTCGAGCAACTCCGGGTTCGATGGCGGATTCGTAATCCGCATGTCGTCTTCGGGGTCAACCAAGCCTCGACCGAAGAAATGTTTCCAATAGCGATTCACAAAGGCTCGCGCAAAGAACGGGTTGTCTTTCGCCGTCATCCAGTCGGCCAGCGCGTTGCGGGGATCGTCATTGATGTTCAATGCGACCGGCTTCGCGCCGAGGCCCGCTGGTGGAATGGCCGCGCCGGTTTTGG
This sequence comes from Planctomycetaceae bacterium, assembly GCA_043738805.1. Classification (GTDB taxonomy): domain Bacteria; phylum Planctomycetota; class Planctomycetia; order Planctomycetales; family Planctomycetaceae; genus SXKJ01. Next base: position 7,998 of record JAYUFI010001036.1, read on the forward strand.
GATGTTTGGTGGAGGCGACGCCTCGGTCGTAGAAGATTCGCTCGACGTTGCCCGCATAGCCGCGACCGTACTTGCGGCCGATTCGCGAGAAGAACGCCGAGTACCCGAAGTAGTCGTCCTGGCTCCACTTCTCGAACGGATGGTGATGGCAACGGGCACACGCGATGCGCAGGCCGAGAAACATTTGGGCCGTGTTCTCGACCTGATCGGTGGTCTGTTTGATCTCACGCCACCAATTGACCAACGGGTTGTCTTCGATGTCCCCCGAAGCGGTCAGCAACTCCCTGACGAATTGGTCATACGGCTTGTTGGCGTAGAACGCATCGCGAATCCAAGCGTGCAAGATGACGGTCCCGCGTGCGTCGGAGGTTTGTTCGCGTTTGTTTCGCAACAGCAGAGTCCACTTGTGAGTGAAGTAGTCCGCGTAGTCCGTGCTGGCCAACAGCGTGTCGATCCACTTGTCGCGTTTGTTCGGGTCCGGATCGGCCAGAAACTGCTCGGTCTCGCTGAGCGTGGGGAGCCGCCCGGCAATGTCGATCGCCGCGCGACGCACGAACGTGGAATCGTTGCACAGAGCGGACGGAGGCAAGCCGAGCGTCTTGAGGTTCTTGAAGACCAATTCGTCGATGAAGTTCTTCGTA
>JAYUFI010001037.1:0-1168 GCA_043738805.1 Planctomycetaceae bacterium
GACCATGAACTGCGTGACGGCTCGCGGCGTGTAGTACTCGCCTGCGTTGTCCGCGCTTTGCAGGTCTTTCAGGATCTGCTCGTAAAGGTCGCCGAAGACATGCCGGTCTTCCGAGCGGTTGAAGTCGAGACTCTCGTTGATCTTGTTGATGACCTGCCGCAGCAGAGTCCCCGACTTCATGTACTGGTCGTCCTCAAAGACATCGTGGATGACTCGATGCCGCGGACTGGCATCGGCCGACAGAGCCTTGAGCGTAGGGAACAGCTTGTTGTTGATGAACTCCAACAACCCGTCGCCGGTCAGCCCTTCGAGGTCGGTCGCCCAATTCCGCCAGCGCAATTCTTCGGGGATCGGCGAGCGATACCGATTGACGGTCAGCTCCCACTCCTGCTCGCGGTCATCGAAGATTTTGAGAAACAACAGCCAGGTCAGCGCGACGCTTGCGGCCGTTGAACCGTTTCAGACGGGAATCGACTTGCCCTTGGCAAGAATCTCTTGGACCAGCCCATCAAGTTGATCGTTGGCAACCATGCGAACGTGATGTGACTTCAGAATGTCGTTGACCGTTGCGCGAGCTTCATCATTCTTGGTGCGGAACTCGCCCACAATGATTAACTTCAGCTCACCCAACTTCTCGTGTTGGTGACCGTAGATTGACTCACCTTCAATGGCATAGGGGAGCGCCTTTCGGACTGAGTCGTCGGGATCTTCCGCGATGAAGCTCACCGGCTGAATCAGATTGAAGCGGCCATTCTGAAAGCCAAACGGGAACTCGACCGGCTTCTTGAAGTAGGGAACATTCACCGGCACCGATTCGCGCAGTTTCGTTCCGAGCCGCGCATTCCGAAGCCGCTCTGCAACGACCGTCTGAAATCGTTTTTTGGGAACGTGCGTTTGAGCCATCTCGCCCCCAACAAGGGAATCAAACAGCTTGGCGAGGTCGTCATCGGGACTCGACACACGCATCGCCGTCGGTGGTGTGATACGGATCAAGTTAGCGCGGCTGTCAATGAACGATTGAAGTTGATCGCAGGTGCGGATCTTCGTTGATTCGCGAGCGATTCGTTCCTCCATTCCATCCTTGAAAAGGCGGATCTGCTTCCAGTCGTGCTCCTTGCGCCCGAAGAACTGCTTTACCCGCTCATTGTCATTCGACATCCGTACCGAG
>JAYUFI010001038.1:0-22817 GCA_043738805.1 Planctomycetaceae bacterium
CACGACGCGCAAGCGAGTGGTCTCATACGAGATCACTCGCTTGCGCGTCGTGCTAACTGCGGAACAGCATGTGACGAAATCTCCCCGAAACATGAATCATCCCGAATGGTGCTCCGTCAGCGTCAAGTTGATCGGTATGACGGCTCGCGTTGCTTATTTTCCGATGCAGAACAGGTCCGGCCCTGACACGGATGGCAAAAACATCTTGCTTTTGCAGGGTTTTTCGATGGGGGAGACGTTCAAAGGCGTGTCAATCGTGCCATTTTTGCAGTCCTTGAACGACGTACCGTGCAGATGCCGTGCGTGCTGTTCCTGCCGAATAGCAGTGTTCATTTCCGAATACTGGAATACAGACGAATTCATCAAACACAGGCTCGATGTTCGACCGAAATGGTCGCAGCCAGCAGAGAGATCTGTCGGGTAGTGAAGAGTCATCAGGATGCCTAGTTTGCGCCCGTTTGAGAGCGGATTCATTTCGACGATGACACCCGAATCAACACGCAGCCGTGGCGTGGGATGTCCGTCGTGAAACCATCTTCTCGAACGCCAATATCTTGCTGACGCCACACGTCACGCACTCGCTGTGGACCTTTCAGTTTCAGTTCGTTCCAGGTTGTGGAAACAGGCACGGTTTCGTCGCCAAGATTGAACAAGCCCACGGCCATCGAGCCGTCCGACATGGCCTTGGCCCAAACCTGAGTGTCGCCGCGTATCGCAATGCGGCCTGCCATGCGTCCGAGCGGGTCTTGATTGACTTCGATCACCTCATCGTTCCCTAGCAAGTTCAGAGTGAACTCATCCACATGGGTAAGATCGCAACCCAGCAGCAGGGGCGCGGCCTGAAGGGTCCAAAGGGTGACATGGGTGTATTGCTCGTCGTCGCTGAGATTGGTGAACCTTCCCCAGACCCAACCCGCGATCATCATGTCAGGGTCGTTCCAACATCCAGGTTTGACGAACGGCTCGTGTCCGGCCTGAGATAAACCAATCCTGGACATGCTGTTCCATGAATCGCCGATGTCGTGCGTAGTGCGCCAAGTGTTGCCACCCACCTCGCCACCCCACTCCCAGACCTTCGCCATGCCGTACTGGCACAGGCTGTAAACGATGTCGCGTTTCTGCTGGCGAAGATGCTCGCCCATCACCATGTACGGTTTCTTCGCATAGGCTTTATCCTCGTAGTTGCCCGATACGACTTGGTTGTAGCTGCACCAGTCGTATTTGAGGTAATCAAAGCCCCATTCTGCGAAACGCTCGGCATCCTGTTTCTCGTGTTGCCAACTGGAGATGCAACCACCGCAAGTCTTAGGGCCAGGCGAAGAATAGATTCCCGCCTTGAGTCCGAGCTTGTGAATTGAAGCCGTCAGGCCGGGCATGTCGGGGAAGCGGGCGTTGCTATTGATCCGGCCTTCGGCATCACGTTCTGGGCCGTGCAAGGTGGAATCTTTGTCTTCATTTTTGGGCATCCAGAAATCATCAATGTTGATGTAGGCATATCCGTGGTCGCGCAAGCCGCTAGTCGCCATCGCATTGGCCTGTCGCAGGATGTCGTCCCGTGTCACCTTCGATGCGAAGCAATTCCAACTGTTCCAGCCCATCGGTGGTGTCAGCGAAAGGGTGTCGCCAGCGACGATGCGTAGTTCACGGGTGGTGCTGCCGCGAGCATTTGTGGCGGTCACCCTGATCTTGTATGTCCCCACAATCGGAGTTGTGCCGCTGATAATCCCGGTTACCGGATCTAGGCGCAATCCATCCGGCAAACCATCCGCAATGACGGTTATCGGCCGTTCCCCGGTGACGGGGACATAGAACAGAAAGGGATTTCCAGGACGCGTGCCGATGACAACCGGCCCATTGATGCGCGGGGTTGGTGGGGTCGGGGGTGTGAGTATCTTTCGAGGTTCAGCGCTGGCTAATGTCGCCGGAGCTTTACCGTCGAAGATGATGGTGGCATCGGCCCAATCGGCATGGTCATCGGCTTGGCCTCCGCCTTCGCCATTCCACGCGAGAAGAACCAATTGCTTAATCCCGGTCAGATCAACATCCACCGCCAGCGGGTCATCGCCCGGACGCATCACCGGACTCATAAAGAGCCTCTTTCCGTCTCCTTCGATCCGGAAAATCACAGAGGAATACTGTTTGTTAGCGACATCATCCACGCCGACGTTGGCGGTAAAGCGTTTCGCTGTCCCGCGACAGTCAATCAGCAGGCGGAACTTTGTGTGACTGCCAAGTCCGTTGGGGAAGACCTTGCCACCGAGCAAAATGGGCTTGCCGCTGGTAGAAAGATTGGCCCGTGCTGGCCAGCCGCTGGAGTTCGCAGCCAGAGAGAGATCGAGACTGGACACAGCGATCTCGCCAGCTTGCAAAGTGGCTATGGGCAGAAGTAGCAGGGCGAAGAGTTTGGGAACAATGTCTTTCATGGGGTGGGCATTTCCGAAAAGCTGAGTAACCGCTCGTCCATGATGTCAGTTGCGTATGCCGTGCAGGATTCCGTGCAAGCAATGAGAGAAGCCGCCAATCGAGTTGATCGAGCTGCTTTCGTAAGCATAACGACGTCATTGGCTTGCGACAAAATAGCCCTCGCTTCTTTTCCCTATTCCGCAATCTATTTTCCTATGCAGAACTTACTGAAGATTCGATCAAGCACGTCGTCAGTATAAACCGCTCCGACGATATGACCGAGATGCTCCAAGACGTCGCGTAGTTCAATCACGATAAGGTCGTCACTTAAGCCGAGTGCCACAGCTTCCACTGTTCGACTCAACGCATCGCGAGCGGCCAGCAAACTTTCTTGGCAACGCGACGCCGTCATGCCGAGTAATTGCCGTTGCCCACGCGCATCAATCGCGAGTGCCTCCGTCATCCGATCGCAAAGTTCGTCGAGCCCCATTCCTGTGTTGGCACTCACGGCGAGCAATGAGTCGCATTCAAGCCCGACGCGCCAGCGAGGGATCGGGTCAATCGGTTCTCCAACGACAGCCGACTCATTCCCTCGCTGGCGCGTCGGGCTTGAATTGTTTGAATCAGTTTGCCGATCAGCCTTCGTCCCGATGCGCAACAGACGGTGTTGTTCTCGCGACAGGTCCGCAAACAACAGATCGTCTTCTTGTTGAGAGGATTCGTCCGCTGACAGATCGCTGCACCAAACGATGAGGTCCGCGTTCTGCCATTGTTCGTGACGCATCTGTTGTGCGACCGCGTCGATGCCGCTGACCGACGCATCCCAGCCGGCGGTGTCGATCAAAGCCACATGCAGCCGGTCACGGTCGAGCGGCATTCGTAAGTAATCCCGCGTCGTGCCGCGAAGCTCCGAGACCAACGCGGCTGATTCACCACACAGCGCATTGAGCAACGTGCTCTTACCGGCATTCGGCAACCCGGCCAACACGACGTTCGGTTGCGAGGAACTGTTGAGCCGACGGCTGGCTTGACCACATAACTCGGCTACCGTCTGCCGTGCGTTGCCGACGCGATGCAACAACTGTTCGCGCGAAACGAACTCGATGTCCTCTTCCACGAAATCGAGACCCGCTTCCAGTTCGGCCAACAGGTCCAGCAGATCACTTCGGAACGCTGCGATCTGATGCGAAATCCCGCCTGCGAGTTGCCGCAGTGCGAGTTCTAATTCCTCATGATCTGCCGCGTCGATCACGCCGAGCACCGCTTCCGCCTGCAACAGATCGAGCCGTCCCGCAAGAAACGCTCGCAACGTGAACTCACCCGGTCGAGCAGCTCGGCAACCAGATCGTGCGAGTTGCGTTAGCAACGCTTCGAGCAACGGCGGTGAGCTGACCAGATGCAATTCAATCAACGGTTGCCCGGTGTAACTGCGACTCGTCGGCCAGAAGCAGACCGCGACCGGCAATCGCAATCCGTCGCGCAACGGCCCGTCATCCCACGGTGAGTCGATCTGCAATCGCCACTCACCGACGTGTCGCTCGGCGATGCGATTCGACTCCCAACGTGCCGCATCAGACGGGATGAAATGGGACGACACAACCTTCTTCACATCGGCCCCGCTGATGCGCACGATCCCGCGACCTCCGCTCCCTGGAGCCGATGCCAAAGCCACAATCGTATCGTTCAATTGCAGAGCCATGTCGGCAACGTAACGGTCAAACCGACTAACCCAAAGTGTGAGCGCGGGATTGTCTTTTTTGTTTCATCTATGGTTCTCCGCCAACTTCTTTAAGTTGAGAAGCCGTAGGTCGGGTCTCCTGACCCGACCTACGGCCCAGGAGAGCCGACCTATCTCTCAAATTGAAGTTGGTGGACTACTCGCCTGGATGATTCACGCTTCAATGAGACCATGATGATCGAGTATCTCTGCTCCGACAGTCCGCCGGCCGAAGACCTGCGGTTGACCTCAGTCGAAACTTCCGGGCGGCGTGTCTACGATCCCGCACCACATTTCAAACGCAGCACACGTACGAAGAGGAGTTGTTATGCCGACCGTTCTCATCTCGCCCGAAGCGTTCTTGTATCAACCCGAAGCCTCGTATGCTCGTCTGCTGAAAGAGGCCGGATTTGAAGTCCGTTATCCTCAAAATCCAATCTTCACGCGCGGGACCGGTTCGGAAGTGGAGACAATCGAAACTCTACGAGATTGTGTGGCGGTGATTGCCGGAGGAGAGCACTTAACACGTCGCGTGATCGAAGCCTCGCCGAGTTTACGAGTGATTGCTCGTTGTGGTGTGGGGTTTGATCGAGTCGATGTTCCGGCGGCGACGGAACGAACAATCGCACTCACGATCACGCCGACGGCGAATCATGAAGGTGTGGGCGAGCATGCTCTCGCGCTTTTGCTCGCTGTGGCGAAGAACATTGCCTTAAACGATCGCACACTCCGAGCCGGTCGCTGGTCGCAGCAACTGACCGCTCCGGTGCGCGGACGAACAGCGGGCATCGTCGGTTTGGGGCGGATCGGTCGAAGCACCGCGATCCGTTACGCGGCGATGGGGATGAAGGTCATCGCTTACGAAATGTTTCCGGATCGCGAGTTCGTCGCGAAACACGGCATCGAGTTAGTTGAACTCGATGAACTGTTGCCGCGATCGGACTTCGTCAGCATTCATTGTCCGCTTAACGATCAAACTCGCGGGCTGTGCAACGAGTCGTTCTTTGCTTGCATGAAGGCCGGCAGCGTGTTGATCAATACGTCACGCGGTGGACTTGTGGTGGAAACCGATTTGATGGCCGCATTGAAGTCTGGGCATTTGTCGGGCGCGGGGCTTGATGTCTTTCAGCAAGAGCCGCTGTCGCCGACGAGTCCGCTGCTGCAGGTCGAGAATGTCGTGCTCAGCCCACATCTGGCGGGAACGGATACGCGCAGCATGGAAGACATGGGGATCGAATCGGCTCGCAACATCATCACGCTAAGCCGTAACGAATGGCCGGAAGGTGCGGTTGTGAACGCGGAGCTGCGATCGCGCTGGAAGTGGTAGTTCGTTAGGTACATTTTCAACGTGCCAAGTCCTCCAGTTTTCGAGCACGTTGAAAACGTGCTCCACGAAAGCGATGACATGCTCACGCCGTATGACTTCTTCGCTCCGAACCGCATTGTCTTCGGCTGGGGCCGACGAGCAGAAATTGGTGCGATTGCTCGTTCGCTGGGGACGCGAGCGTTTGTGGTCGGCGGTTCGCGAACGCTCGATCGCAACGGGGTAATGGATGAGTTGTGCCGCTGGATGCAGTCTGCGGGCGTGACGGTCGAGCGACTGGTGACGCAAGCGCGTGAGCCGGAGGTTGCTGACGTTGATGCGACAGTCGCTCGGCTACGTGAGGCGAATGTTCGAGACGGCGATCTTGTCGTCGCGATTGGCGGCGGATCAGCGATTGATCTGGCGAAAGCCGTCGCGGCTCTGGCGACGAATACGCACGGCGAGAGCGTGCGAGACTTTCTGGAAGGAGTCGGGCGTGGCTTGAAGATCGAACGACCGCCGCTGCCGTTGCTCGCGGTTCCGACGACTTCGGGAACCGGGACCGAAGCGACGAAGAACGCGGTGATCTCTGCGTTTGATCCGCCGTTCAAGAAAAGTCTCCGTAGCGACTTGATGGTGCCGAAAGCGGTGCTCGTCGATCCCGAATTGACACTCAGCTTGCCGCGAATGACCACTGCTCACACCGGCATGGACGCGATCACGCAACTGATTGAAAGCTTGATTTCGCGCCGCGCGAAACCGATCCCGCGAGCGTTGTGCTGGCAAGGACTCGAACTGGCTTTGCCTGCGATGTTCAAACTGGCTCATGATCTCGGCCATCGCGCGGCGCGTGAAGCGATGTCGCACGCGGCGTTGTTGTCGGGGATCGCGTTGGCAAACTCAGGACTCGGTTTCGCTCACGGAGTCGCAGCGGCTTTGGGCGTTCAGGCTCACGTGCCGCATGGTCTCGCTTGTGCGGTGATGTTGCCTGCGGCGTTGGAACTCAATCGTGATGTGGCCCTGTCGGATCTGGCAGAACTCGGTCGCAAATCGGCGCTCTGGTTGTGTGATGAACGCGATCTGCCGACGTTGAACGTCGGTGTGAACGACGAAGCGGCAGCGCAGCACTTCATCGTCGTGATCCGCATACTCACCAGCAAGCTCGACGTTCCACAGCACCTCGCGGAACTCAACGTTCGGCAAGATCAATTCGCCGCACTCATCAAAGGTTCGCGCGGCAATAGCATGGACGGCAACCCGTGTGACGTCAGCGATGAAGAGCTGCACGCGATTCTGGCGAGAATGTTTTGAGGCCGATGAGTCGTGACGCAGTTGTTGGCCGTGATTTGAAGGATCTGCTGGGATGTGGTGAAAACAGAATTCTTCGCGAGTGTCTGGTACTCTCTTGTCTCGGACTGGTGATGCGGATGAGATAGCATGGCCTCGCCAATCGCCGAACACTTTGGTGGAGATTTCGATGCAGAGAATGAGTGCCTTCTTCGCTGTGATGTCGCTGACGACAACATTGTTTGCTGTTGAGCCGACATCGGGTCTCCTTGTTGAGCCTGCCGAGGTGTTGCTTTACGGGCATCGCTCGTCGCAACAGTTGTTGGTGAGCGAGCGACTTACCGGCGGCATGATGGCGGATCTTACGCGGGAGGCGACTTATGAGAGTGTGGCTCCGGCGGTAGCGTTGGTCACGCCGAGTGGTCGAGTGATTCCGCGCGGTCACGGGGCGACGGAAATCGTGGTGCGACACGGCGAGCGTTCCGTACGGATTGTGGTCAAAGTCGCCGGGTACTCGAAGACTGATCCGGTTGATTTTGAGACGGACGTGATCGCGGCGGTCAGTAAGGCGGGGTGCAATCAGGGGGCGTGTCATGGATCGCCGCAAGGGAAGGGCGGGTTTCGTTTGAGTCTGCGAGGCTTTGATCCGGTCCTCGACTTTGCGACGTTAACGCGCGAGGAGTTTGGCCGCCGAACGAATCCGAACGCGGCCGACGACAGCTTGATTTTGAGAAAGGGACTGGCCGAAGTGCCGCATCAAGGTGGGACACGGTTCCGTCGAGTGGATGCCGAATATCAAATCCTGCGAGGTTGGATCGACGAGGGCTGCCGTCCGTCGCTGTTGCCGGCGGCGGCGACAGTCGTCAACGGGCAGAAACCGGTAGCCCCTCCGGCGGCTCCGAAGCTCGTGCGGCTCGAAGTTCTGCCGGGAGCGCGGCGGCTGGCGGAGAAGCATCCGCAGCAGCAACTCGTGGCGATCGCCCATTTCGACAACGGTCGCGTGCGCGATGTGACCGATCTGTGCGTCTTCTCGACCAACGAAAAAGAAACGGCGTCGGTCAACCGCGATGGGCTCGTTGAATTCCATCACACGGCGGAAGTCGCGTTTCTCGTGCGGTATCTCGACCGCATCACCGGCGTGCGGCTGTCGTATTTGCAGCGCGATCCGGAGTTCGTCTTCCGTTCTCCGGCAGAGGCGAACGCGGTCGATCGGCACGTCTTCGCCAAACAGCGTGAACTGCAACTCGTCCCGACGGACCTCGTTCGCGATGAGATCTTTCTGCGGCGCGTGTATCTCGACGTGACCGGCTGCCTGCCGACTGCCGATGAGGCGCGGCGGTTTCTCGATGCGACCGAACCGAACAAGCGAGCGAAGCTGATCGACGAGTTGCTCGAACGTGACGAATACGCGCAGTTCTGGGCGCTGAAGTGGGCCGACTTGATGCGCGGCAGCGACGTCACAATCAGCCGCCGCGGCGTGCATAGTTTTCATCGATACATGGTTGAACGCTTTCGAGCCGATCGGCCGTTCGACGAGTTCGCACGCGAAACGCTGACCAGTCTGGGCAACACGCTGCACAAGCCGGGGGCCAATTTTCACCGCATCGCCCGCACTCCCGACGAGGCGGCGGAGGCGATGGCCCAATTGTTTCTCGGCGTGCGAATCGGCTGCGCGAAGTGCCACAATCATCCGTTCGAAGCGCTGACTCAGGACGACTATTACGGACTCGCCGCCTACTTCGCTCGCGTGAAGTTCAAAGGGAAGCAGTTCATGGTCGATGACGAGATCATCTATCTCGACCGCAACGGCGACGTGCGGCATCCGACCAAGAACGTGAATCTCGCTCCCGTCGCGTTTGGAACCCCAGCCTCGGCGATGCCGGGCTACAACAAGCCGGCCGGGGAACTGGGACCGGATGATGACCGTCGCGAGCGGCTCGTAAGCTGGCTCACTCGACCGGAGAACCCATACTTCGCGCGATCGACGGTGAACCGAGTTTGGTATCACCTCTTTGGTCGAGGTATCGTCGAACCGGTCGATGATTTCCGTGACACGAACCCGCCGTCGAATCCCGAATTGCTCGATCAACTCGCGACCGAGTTCGTGCAAAGCGGGTATCGCATCAAGCCGGTCTTGCGGCTGATTCTGAATTCGAGCACGTATCAACTCGACGCTCGCCCGGTTGCGAAACAATCGAAGCTCGCGGCAACTGCCGATCCATATTTCACGCACGCCGTTCCCCGCATGTTGACCGCCGAGCAATTGCTCGACGCCGTCTGTGCGGTCATCGGAGTGTCCGAAGAATTCCCCGGCTATCCGCGCGGCACGCGAGCCGTCGAACTGGCCGAAGGGGCGATCGAGCATCCGTTCCTCAAAGCGTTCGCGAAGCCGGTGCGCGATGTGACTTGTGAATGTGCTCGCGAAGACGATCCGTCGTTGAGCCAAGTGATCCACTTGCTCAACAACCGCGGCATCGTGGAGAACCTCAAGTCGTCGGCCAGCCATGTCAGCCATTGGCTGGCTGACGGGAAAAGCGATGACGACGTCGCCGAACAGATTTATTTGCTGACGCTCAGCCGCCGTCCGACAACCGCTGAGCGAGACCTCGTCCGCGCCCATCTCGTGAAAGTCGGCGATCGCAAGCTCGGCTTCTACGATTTGCAGCACGCGCTGCTGAACTCCAACGAGTTCTTGTTGCGGCATTGATCGCCGGGTTGCTGGTTGTGAATTTCTGTTGTGCCGGGGTTATTCATGATCGACTTGGTCTGGATGATTCACGCTTCAGGCTTCAATGAGACCGTGAATGATCCAGGTTGGCACAACACCGCTTTTTCAGAAACGCATTGGATGACGCCACTTCCCAAAATCGCGCTCACTCTCGGAGATGTGGCGGGCATTGGCCCAGAGGTTGTTGTGCGCGCCTGTTTGGACGATCGTGTTCGTGACGTGTGCCAGCCAGTCGTCATCGGTCATCCTGAAATCGTTCGCCGAGCGATCGCGTTTATCGGTGTTCAGATTGCGGTTGCGGAGTTGTCGCAGCCGAGCGACAGCGCGCCGCTGGAGCAAATCGCTTGTTGGAATCCGCCGAGCAGCTCACCAGAAGTCGTCAACGTGCCGCTCGGACAGAATGATGCGCGAGCAGGTCGAGCGGCCTATGAGTATTTGGTCGCCGCGACTCAAGAGACGTTGAACGGAATTTTTGCCGCGATCACGACCGCTCCGCTCAGCAAAGCCGCGTTGCATTTGGCGGGATATCATTATCCGGGGCATACCGAAATTCTTGCCGAACTCTGTGGCGTGAGTGAGTTCGGCATGATGCTGTTTCTGCCGCCGAGTAGTGCGGTGAAATCGCCTCACGGTTTGGGAGTTGTTCACGTGACGTTGCACACGTCGATTCGGAATGTGCCCGATCTGATCACGACGGACGGAGTGATCGAGAAAATTGAATTGATCCAATGCTTCATGCAGCGTCTCGGTTGTCTCGAACCGCGAATTGCGGTCTGTGCATTGAATCCTCATGCGAGCGAAGTCGGACTCTTTGGTGATGAGGAATCTCGCCTGATCGCACCGGCTGTTCGAGTCGCTGGCGAACGCAGTTTGTTGTCCGTCACGGGCCCTCTTCCTGCTGACACGTTGTTTCGCCGAGCAGCTTCCGGTGAATTCGATGCGGTTGTCGCGATGTATCACGACCAAGGGCACATCGCGTTTAAGTTAATCAGCTTTCAGAACGCCGTGAATGTCACGCTCGGCCTCCCGATCATCCGCACGAGCCCCAGCCACGGCACGGCTTTTGACATCGTCGGACAACGCCCGGCTGATCCGTCAGGAATGATCGGAGCGATCCTTGTCGCCGCACGGTTGGCCGTTGCTTCGGTGAGATGATTCATGATCACCGTTGAACTCGAAGATGATCGGGATGTTGTTATTCGCCGTGCTGCTGGGATCGAGAAGCCGACCGCGATTTTCGATTGACCGATATCGCAGGGAATGTGGTCCAGGACATCTTCGCGTAGACTCGGCGGCTGCGGAGAAAGTCTCCAAAGTTCATTCCTTGACTCTTGCCTTGTAAGGACAGCAGCGATGAAACGAGTGTTCTTTTCCGTGATCCTGTTTCTGAGCGTCATGGCGTTTGGAAGCCGAACAGAGTTGAAACTCTCTGCTGGTGAAGTTGTCTTTGAGCAGGGCATTGAATACTCGAATCCCGATGACCAGCACTTGCAGCTAAATCTCGCTCGACCGAAAGATCGGAAAGAGACAGAGCGATCTCCCGCAGTGTTGTGTATTCACGGTGGCGGTTTTCGTGCCGGAAAACGCGAACGCTGGGATAAGCTCTGTCAGCAACTCGCCGATCGTGGCTACGTGGCGGCCACGGCCTCATATCGCTTGGCTCCGAAGTATCAATTTCCCGCTGCCGTGCTTGATGTCAAAGCGGCCGTTCGCTGGTTGCGAGCGAACGCCGAAAAATACCAAATCGATCCAGAACGAATCGGCGTCGTCGGCGATTCAGCCGGCGGTCATCTCGCTCAATTCTTAGGAGTGACCAGCGACGTGAAAATGTTTGCCGGGACCGAAGGGAATGGCACGTTGCCGGTCAACGTCACGTGCGTCGTGAATTACTACGGTCCCAGTGATTTCACGAAATCTTACGGCAAGAGCGTCGATGCGGCCGAAGTCCTTCCACTGTGGCTCGGTGGTGATGCGGTCAAGGAACATCGTCGGCACATCGTGGCGAGCCCGCTGTATTGGGTCACTCCGAACGCCGCTCCGACATTGTTGATTCACGGCACCGAAGACAAGTACGTCGCTCACGAGCAAGCGGTCTGGATGCACGACAAACTGAAAGCGGCCGACGTGGAAGTGGAACTCCTCGCTCTGCAAGGTGCCGGCCACGGCTTCAAAGGGACAGACGCCGAGAAAGCCGAACAGGCGATGCTCGATTTCTTCGATCGGCATCTGAGGAAGTAACACAGGTTGTAAAGTTGATTCAAAACAACGGGCAACTCGAATCGAATTCTCTCATTAAGCGAACGGCCGCAGCGGTAATAAAGCGGTAATAAGGAGTCCTGTGAAGCGATGCAAAATACCTCAACGATGTCCGGCTTTCCGTCAGTACGACTGCGGCGACTGCGTTCAAATCCTCGCTTGCGAGATTTGGTTCGCGAAACAGAATTGAATCCGCAGGACTTCATCATGCCGTTGTTTGTGCGGTACGGACAGAACCAGCGTGTGCCGATTCGGTCGATGCCTGGTCAGGATCAAATGACGGTCGATCAATTGCCGATCGAGGTGGATGAGATCGCGAAGCTTGGTATTCCCGCCGTCATTCTGTTTGGTATTCCAGAACACAAGGACGCGGTCGGTAGTGATGCCTACGATCCAAACGGAATCATTCAGCAGGCGGTTCGCGCGATCAAAGCCGCTTGCCCGGAGTTGCTCGTCATCACGGACGTTTGTTTTTGTGAGTTCACCGATCACGGCCACTGCGGCATCATCTGCAACCAACAGGGCCGCACCGATGTTGATAACGATGCAACGCTCGGCATCCTCGTGAAAGAAGCGGTCGCTCAATGCCAAGCGGGAGCCGACATGATTGCTCCGAGCGGCATGATGGACGGCATGATCGCCGCATTGCGAACCGGCTTGGACGGAGCGGGGTTCAATCACATCCCGATCATGAGTTACGCGGCAAAATATGCGTCGGCGTTTTACGGCCCGTTCCGCGACGCGGCGGAAAGCACTCCGCAATTCGGCGATCGGCGGAGCTACCAAATGGACCCGGCTAACGCGGCGGAAGCACTGCGCGAAGTCGCGCTCGATGTGGCCGAAGGAGCGGACATCCTGATGGTGAAGCCGGCCCTCAGTTATCTCGACGTGATTCGCCGAGTGAAAGACGCGCACCCCGAAATTCCGCTGGCGGCTTACAACGTCAGCGGCGAGTACTCGATGGTCAAAGCGGCCGCTGCCAACGGTTGGATCGACGAGCAACGGATCACGCTCGAAATCCTCACGTCCATCAAGCGAGCGGGGGCCGACATGATCCTGACGTACTTCGCCAAAGACGCGGCGAAGTGGCTGGCGTGAAGATCGTTTAACCACGCGCCGCAGGCACGCGCGTTTGCGATCAACCCATCCGTGGATGCTTCGGAACATCGTTTAACCGGACGCTGCGTTTTGAAACGCGCGTACCCGCAGCGTGCGGTTAAACGATTGGGCTATTCTGCCACCTTCGGCTTCAGAAGTACCCACAGTTTAATTTCGGAGCCCTGCGGCAGATTCGCGAGGGCCTCAGGCGATTGACGCTCGACTTGATCGACGTCTTCTTGACTCTCTGCGGCCGAGCCCTTGAGCAGCTTGACCACATAGCCGCGTTGTTCCAAAACGTCCTTCGCTTTGTGGTAGTCCAATCCCACTACTGACGCTTGCTTCAGCTTAGCGGTTTGTTTTGGTTCCACTGTTGGAGCACGTGGCGGGAGATCAGATTTTGCAGCAGGCTTTGCAGACGTTGTTCCGCCGACTTGCGTGATCTTCCGATTCTCAGCCGCTCCGTCTGCACGCTCATCGGTCGGAGTCTTCAAGGCGATCTTCATTCCTTTGAGATTGGGCTTGAAGGGGTCTTTCTCGTTGCCTCCTAAAAAAGTTGGCAGGATGCCGGCTCGCGCGTTCGCCTTCAGTGACTGAAAGCGATAGGTCGTCTCCTTGGTTCCAGCCGGGTCAATCATGCGCACGGCGGATGGTAAATAAGTCTTGAGATCCAAAATGACCGTCGCGAGTTGATAGTTAGCCGCATCACTCCGCAGCTTCGGATGAATTTGCAGCGTGACACTCGTTGGCTTTCCGGAGTCGTCTTTGCCCCAACTCACGATCTCCATGCGATAACGCCGCAGTGCTTTGTCGGCTGGCATCCCGAAGAGAAATGGAAGCGGGCCATCAATGATGTGCTCGCCTTGATTCTGTGGCGGAATGACGAGCTGTGTCGCGGTTTTTTCTTTCTCGTCGATCTGAGTCACGATCTGTCCGTCGCAATACCAACGCTCGCCAGTTCCTGGTTGCACGGTAAATTCGACTGGCTGGCCCGTCTTCCAATGTTTCTTGGTATCGACTGGCGGTCTCCCTTTCACCGGCTTGACTTCGACAGGTGACAGATCAATTCGCCCTTTGTCGGGTTGCTCGTAATAAAACTGCCCGGAGTTTCGTTTCACGACATTAAACGTGTAGTCGTACTCCCACCGCAGATGCTCGCCTTGCAGTTTTTTGACTTTGGCCGATTCCACTTCCCACTTCTTGAGTAGCGTGAGCAACTCTTCGGAAGGAGTATCAACTCGCAACGCCCCCGCTTCCGCTTCAGGACGAACGAGCTTCTCGCCATTTGGCTTCGCCGTGTTGCTGCCGGGACTCGCCGGACGCAGAGAACCTTCGCGTTCCTGAGCCGCAGCAAACGGCACTCCGCTAAGACCAACGGCCAAAGCCGCCAACCCCGCGATCCCTCGAATCGGCATCCGTACAAACATGAATCGCAGCATGATTACCCTGCGCAGAAGAGACATCCTTGTCATCTCGCAGAGCGTCGCGATCACGTCATTTGATCGCACCGCCCACGAACAAGAACGGGATGATAGGAACGACCGCAAAACGCCTCTACCCCGGTTTTTGACCATGTAACCCGAAGCGTGAGCGAGGGCGAACGCTCAACCGACGTTGATCAAAAGCAGAATAAGACAGAGCGTTTTGAAGCGTTCGCCCTCGCTGACACTTCGGGCTATTGAGTCATGCCCCAGTGGAATCGATCCAGCCGCCACCCATCACGCGGTCGCCGTCGTACAGTACGACCGCTTGGCCGGGCGCGATTCCGAATTGCGGCTCGGCGAAACGTACTCGAATGCGGTCTGCGTCGAGCACCTGCACTTCGGCGGCGGAAGAATGATGTTGCGACCGAATTTGAGCGTGGCATGTGAACCGCGCCGGGACATCGTCGATCAACCAATTCAAGCGGTCGGCTTCCAGCGATCCTTCCATCAAATCCTCGCGCGTGCCGACGATGACTCGCCGCGTCGCTGGCTCGACACCGACCACGTATCGCGGCGTCCCGAAGGCGATGCCGAGTCCTTTTCGTTGGCCAACGGTGAATTGCTGATAGCCCTCGTGATGCCCGACGACATTGCCCGCCGTATCGACCACGTCGCCCGACGTCTCATGCACACCGCGATAACGATCCAAGAAGCCGACGTAATCGTTGTCGGGGATGAAACAAATCTCTTGGCTGTCCGGCTTGTCGGCCACTCGCAGTCCGGTCTGCCGAGCCAGTTCACGAATCTCGGTCTTCGCGAAATCGCCGACTGGAAAAATCACTCGATCGAGGATTTCTTTCTTGATGCCGAAGAGGACGTAGGACTGGTCTTTCGAGAGATCGAGGCCGCGCGTGAGTGCGGGGCGGGGCGGGGTGTCCGTTGTTAATGACGATTGCGCTTCCTGCTCCCTGCTTCCTGTCCCCTGTCCTCTGTTCCCTGTCTCCTGCTCTGCGGCATGACGGGCAGGAGTGCTCATCCTCCGAGTCTCGTGGCCGCCGACAATCCTCGCGTAATGCCCCGACGCGATGTAATCCGCTCCCACCTGTTGAGCGAAGTCCCACAGCTTGCCGAACTTCAGCCAGTTGTTGCACATCACGCAGGGATTCGGCGTGCGGCCGGCGAGGTACTCATCGGCGAAGTAATCCTTGATCCGGCTGAAGGCGTCTTGGAAGTTGAGCGCGTGAAACGGGATGTCCAACGAATCGGCCACTCGCCGAGCGTCCGCCGCGTCCGAGGCGCTGCAACAGCCTTGCTTATGAGACTTCGGATTAAGGATCGGCAGGTCCGCGCCCAACGACGTTCGGCAGACCGTTGACTCAACCGGCTCCGCCACACCGGAGCGCATAAAAAGACCGATCACCTCATAGCCTTGTTGTTGCAACAAGACTGCGGCCGCGGAACTGTCGACTCCTCCGCTCATTGCCAGAACGACTCGCTTCGACATGCTTTCGTTAACCCTTGTCATCGCGGCTCAAACTTTGTTCGAGCGAGTGTAACGCCAAACGGAGGTTTGCCTGAGTCCACAGCAGCGGCGTGATGTCGTTTGGCCCCCAGCGATCATTCTCCAAGTAATACGACTCCGGACAACGGAGCGGCGGAAATGCGGAATCGTCGCCGGTGAGTTGTCGCAGACTGCGGTTGACGTATTCCGTTTGCAACCGCAGTCGCTCCGGGTCGCCGGTCGCTTGAAACCGCTCCCCGTGAATCACCGACAGGATCGGGTCGAAGATGCACCACTGCGCCTCGCCCCCCGGTTGCAGCAAGCGATCGCGAGCGGCCATGTCGTTGCTGAAGTCGGTCGTTCGGTTCTGCGGATCGAGTAACGCCTTGTAGTTCGCGCACCAGTACGAATCGCCGAGATATCGCCGAATCCCGTGCGGTCCCTGCAAATGCTCGACGACGTCGCTCACAATTCGATCCGCCTGCTCGTCCGACACGATGCGAACCGGGTAAATCAAGAAGAGCAGCGCCGAGTCATACCGCCGTTGCTTCGTGGGATCGGCCTGCACGCACTCGCTCGGCAAGATCGCGGTCAACGCCGCTCGACCCCGTTCAATCAGCGACTCCGCCCTGCGGCAGGTTTGATCGACGAACGATTTCGTCGCCCCGAACGGCATCTGCGCGGAAGCCATCGTCGCAAAGTAATCTCGTACGGCGATCAGCCCGGCGGTCGCCACGCCGATGCTCGACGCCCCGGCTTTGCGAGCTTCCTCCCAATGCCCACTGTCCTCGTCTTCCCAGAATCGAACCGCCTCCAAGTACTGCACGAAGTTGGAGAACAACTTGACGTCGTCCGCCGTCGGCAGCCAGTGACCTTCGTGGGCGAGCGTGCTGCCCAGCCAGAGCCAGTAACCGATCGCGTCGTTCTGCGCGTGCGACCATTTCTCGGACAACTCGGTCAGCGTGACGCCGTCAAAGCGAATATGCGGTCGCAGCATCACGTTCTGCGGGTCTGCCTTGCCGGTGATGATGTCCCGCAGCTTGTTGCGTTGCGTGTGAAAGAACCGAGTGATCGCCGAGACCGCTGCCACGGCTTTGTCTTGTTGCCCCAACACATAAAAGTGATGCGCGATGTGAATGTTGTCCCGCACCCAGACGTTTTGATAGCCGGTGTATTCCAGCTCCTGCGACTGTGTGATCGCCGCCGAGAAGAGCCCGCTAGGCAATGTTGGAAACTGAAACGTCCCGTGTTCCTCAAGGTGCCGCGTGATCGCCCGCACATCGTCGAGGGAGTATTGTTCCCGCAAAAAACGATCCATCGAATGAGTCATCAGGCGTCTGTCCAATCCAGAAGTCGAGCCAATCGTAAACGGCACCGATTTTGAAATACGCTAGCTCCGTGAGCGACGGCAGCGTTACTGTGTCAGCCAAGTTTGAGGACCGAACTCGACGAAAGAAAGAGCCACCAAGAAAGACTCAAATGGACAAAAAAAGCAAAAAACGAATTGACGTCCTGCGCAGCCTATTACAGCGACTGCGACAGCAACTTTCTGGAGCACGCCAACAAAACGATGATCTTCAAGAATCAAAGGATCTCACCCAACAGATCGCCACACTCGAGGCCGAACTTCGAACTCTGACAGATACCAGCAGCGCAAAGAAGTAGTCAGCAAACGCCGTCAACGATGACTTTTCTTCAACCGAGAAGTTGCTACTATGCCGCCCGACCATTGGGGCGGTAGCTCAGTTGGGAGAGCGCTGCGTTCGCAATGCAGAGGTCGAGGGTTCAACTCCCTTCCGCTCCACTCGAAAAGCCTTGTTTGCAAACCCTGCAAACAAGGCTTTTTCATTGGATTTCACTGGGTTTTCTGCATTCGGCTGTCGCTTCGTTCGTTGATCAGCGTTTCCCGATGTGATGACAGGAAATGGCCTCGAATGCCCCCGAAAGTCGGTGGCTGGTGAGTTATTTGGTGAGTTCGTTGACGGCGAACTTTTCGGACAATCGGTCCCCGTGGCTCGCATCCAATTCTTTTCGGTCGATGGTGAAGTGTTGAGGTCGAGCGACGGCAGCGAGTCCAACGCTCCACACACATCCAACAGCTTCGGATCAGTGTAGGCGTTCATCGTCAGGTCAATCGTGGAATGCCTCATCGCGGCTTGTGCGGTTCGTGGAGCGACTCCGCCCTTGGAAAGCAGCGTTGCAAACGTGCCGCGCAAAGCATGAACGTCGAGCGTCCGCCCGCGTTCGTCCTTCTTCGCAATGCCAGCGGCTTTCAAGTCGCGGTTGAGTATCCGCACCAAACCGGAAGGAACGCGGAACAATCTGCGATCGCTGGCAACGTCTGCGTTGTGGTCGCGTAGGCGAAGCGTTGAGGCATTGGGCACATCAGACCGCCATTCTTTCAAGTCGTTCGCCAAATCGAGTCGTAGCGGAATCGTGTTGCCTTGTCGGTTCTTCTCGTCACCAGCGTTCAACTCGACAAACGGCATCGGGGCATCAAGGTCGAGTTGCCCGACCGTCAACGAGGCGAGTTCTCCTTTGCGAAGTCCGGTCAAAACGAGCGTCTTGAACATCAACGCTCTTTCGCGTCCGAGTCGCTCCAGCTTCTCGGCGAACTCCGGATTCTCAGCAAGGCGTTCCTGCGCCCGCTCAACTGCAACTTGTAGCCCTTCAAGAGTCAATGCGGTCTTTTTCCAGTTCGACCGCTTCCGCTGTTTGCCAACCGCTGGCAGTTGCTCATCCGCCTTTGTCGATTCTCGTCCGTATTCGGCGAGCGGTCGCCAGCGTGCCACGTCCAACAGTTTCACCAATTCCGCTTCGGTCATCGACCGGCGTTGTCGGCGACGGTCGATCTTGGCATCGGCTTTCGGCACTTTGGAAAACGGGTTCACCGAGAGGCGATGAGTCTCGACACACCAATTGCCGAAGCCGACCAACTCTTGGCGGAACTCGTTGCGATTCCCCGCCGACATGCCGTTGGCGTGCTGACGGTTAAGCCATCGCGTCAGCCCTTCCGCCGAACAATCAGCCAACCGACGAAAGCCGCATTCTTCGGCAAGGCGTCCCAATCGCGACTTGGTGTTGGCGATGCGAGTAGCGTTCAGCCCCTTGACTACTCTGTGTTCGTGAAACGCCGCTAAGTGTTGGACGAGCGGAATAGCTTGATGATCGGCGGTCGCGTCTTCGGCAGGCGAGATGATTTCGCTGCGGACGAGTTCGGCCCGGCGTTCCAGCTTGCTCAGAACCGACCGGGCGGCATCTTCATCACGGCATCCGGTCGAGACTTCGCGAATGTGTCCCAGCCCGTCGCGGAACTTGGCCGTAAAGGTCGCAGCCTCGGTTTGAATCCGCAGAGAACCATCCTCACTGGTCGTCACCTTGGCTGTGCGTGCCTTGCCCTTCGCCGGTTTCCATTTGGCAAACTGCTGTCCGGCCCGTGTGAACAACTCCGCCTCACAGGGAAGCGGTTGTGTCCGAGTCTTCTTGAAGACGGTTCCCATCTCACTTCCTTTTCCGTTCGACCAGTTCCAGCCCAAAGAAGTCGGCCAGCTTGTCGGCCATGTCGAGTCGTAGCGACTGTTCGCCACGGGCGAATTTCATCAATGACTGCCGGATGACTCCGGTTTCTTGTTCGATTTGCAGAAACGGCATTTCACTCGTCGCAATCGCTTGCCGCAGGGTTTCGCTCAGATTGAGTCGCGGGGAGATTGGCTTCGTCGTCTTCCTGGTCTTCATGTAGCAAGTCCTACAATTAAAATCGGCGATACTCAATGGTCAGATGCGGGCTTGTTCAAGGATTCCAGAGAATCCGCCTTTTGAAGACAGTCTCGCCTCACTTCATCCGACAGTCCCGGTCGCGATGCCGCTTGGCGTAACAACGTCGCCAATTCGCGACGACATTGTTCAATGGGCTTTCCCGCGACACGAAGCTCGAAAGACAGCGACTGGCGAGACGCGGCTAATTGTTCAAGGCGGTTGATGCGATTACGAATGCCTCGCATTTGGATGACTCTCCAGTCGTTGTAAGCGATCTTGAAATTCCGCGACTTCGCGAAAACGAATTGAAGCATCGAAGGCAATTCGGACAGCCGCAAGGCGGATGGCTGGCGATTCGTTACCCAGCAGATCACTCAAAGTCTTCGCCGCCGTGTCGAGGGTCGCGGAAAGTCGGCCGGTTGCCGATTCGGTCATCGCGTCACGGGCATGTCTCACCGCGTCCCGAAATTTCGGATCGGTCAACCAGCGGTGAACCGTTCGACGTGAATAGCCGGCCTGACGTGCCGCTTCCGATTGCGTTTCACCTTGGGCCAAGAGTGTCAGCAAGAGGTCGCGTCGGCGTTGTCCCGTTTTCTGAGCCATATTGAGCCATCCGTGAAAAAAAGAAATCTCAGCGGGAAATTCTCACCGCGTTTTTTTATTTTTTACAACCTACTTTTGAGCGAAACGCCAGCCACCGCGTTCACCGTCCCGACAAACCAGCCGGCGAGTCTCCAACCGAACGAGAATCTCTCGCGTTCGACGTTCAGAAGTGGCAGCACCTTGAGCGAGTAACTTCGTCGTTGCCGGTTCGCGCATCGGCGGAAACCTTCTAGATGATCTATAGGAGGTTTCCGCCGATAAATCGGACAGGATAGCGAGCAAGTTAGCCTCGGTTTCGGTCAACCCAATGCCCGTATTGTTGGACACGGGAAATCCACATTCCTCACTTGAGACGATGATGACGTCGCACCCGGTTTCGAGCAGCGTTCGGCCCCGTCCGACCGCTTGCACGATCGCTGCTCGCACGAAACTTTGTTGAGCACGATCCCAAGCCGGATGACCGTAGCCACGGCCTTCGACGATCACTTCCTCTCCGGTTTCGGTTCGTCCTCGCCAACGAACTTCGCCCCAGCGGCCATCTTCACCGGCGGAAGCGAAATCACCGAATTGAATCAACCGACGTTGCACGGCTTCACTCGAAACGCGGGGAGTGCCCGCCACGATGACCAAATCGCAGCGTTCGTGCCAATCGTTCGATGCCCGGTCTGCACCACTGCCGAAGTAGGCCGTTTTCACAATCCGTTCCGCAAACGGTTCGCCCAACTTCTTGAGCGCAGCCATCAGCGGGTGGTGCGTGATGATGCCGATGCGACGAGCGTTGCAAAACTCGGTGAGCACGCCTCGCACCACGGACAGGAACCGCTTGGACGAGGCACGCCGCGTCAAGTCGATTGGATATTGAACGACTCGCTTCGCATGGGCGAGATGACCTGCTGGCGTGACGTCGATGACCGGCCGCCCCAGCAATTCAACCAAGTCATCGCGGATCGCGGTCGCATCCGAGAACATCACGACCGCGTTTTCGCTGGGAAGATTCTTCCAGAGTCCGGCGAGCATTCGGTGTTTCGTTTTTCCGGACGCGGGATCATTCAGTTTTTGGCTAGTGGCGTTCATCGACGATCACTCCCAAAGAAAAAAGGTCGCCCGTGAGCGAGGCCAACAACAGCCGCCACGGGCTTGCCGAGAAGTCGGCCTTCGCTTCCAACGAGGCGCGAAGCAACAGACTCTCGATGCCGTTGGCCTTCGCAATCGGAGTGGGCATTGTCACGACTTGCGTTCGCTCTGCGGTTCGCAGTTGAACCAAGAGGGCATCAATCAATTCGGCCAGTCGGCGAACGAACTCGTCGAGTTTGTTTCGCGTTTCGGCAAGGCGTTCGTTGGGAATCCACGCCCCCTCTTCATCTCGACTGGCCGCTTGCCCCAGCCAGTCGAGCCACTTCGGATCGGTGAGCACTCGGCCGACGATCTCTGCCGCGCGTTGCAGGTCAATTTCCGAAATCGCCGCATCGGGGCAAACAATGTTTGCCGCGTCTTCGTGAACCGAAACGAATTCGTTCCGCCCTTCCGCCAGCTTGTCGAGTCCGTTGTAGACGGCTCTTGCGTGTGTCGCGATGGCGACGGCGGCAGCCCGCGCGACGGCCAATTCGGCGAGATAACCGGACTTCAAACATTCCATCCGATGCCCACACGTTCGGCAGACCGCTGCGACCGCCGATAGGCCGAGTCGCTCCGAAGTGTCGGCCAGTTCATTCCAACAATTCGCGTCCTCACCCTCCGTCAAACGTCCTGGATATGCCTTGGCGTCGATTCCGGCTTGCATCATGGCTTCCTCGATTTCTTGGCAGTTTTCGTGAGTGGGTGTCACGATCAACGCACGTCCGACTTTCCGAATCGCTGCAATGTCAGCCGTTGATTTCCCCGAACCTGTTGGCGACCGATCAAGAAAAATCCCCGGCTTTCCCAATGCATCCAACCGAGCGCGAACGATGTCTTTTCGCCAGTCGTCCAATATGCGTGTCGGCCCCGTGGGTTGTTCGCACTCGCTCACCGTTGGCGGTTCGACAAACGTGAGCGACAAACGACGGACGAATTCTCGTCCGTGTTCGGTCATGTTGGTTCCGTCCTCTCTTTCCGAAATTGCTTCAACCACTCACGAGCGTCCTTTACGCCGTCAGGCGGTAGCGTCCAAGCGATTGAACGACCGAGTAGCACCGTCAAACGCTCGGCCGTTCGCGTTGCTCCGAACCAACCCGGCCAACATTTGAAACAGCCCACGCAGTCCGGCTTGTGGCCCTGTTGTTTCGCCGGTGAAAGCGATCCGTGTGGCTTTTGGTCATTCTCTCCGAGAACCACGATGATCCGGTCGGCAGGGATCGATTTGAGTAGCCCGACCAACAGTTCGACACCCGCCAGATTGCTCGGCCGGCCGACCGCCGACAAACCATGCGACATCAATGCGGCAGTGTCGCTCCCACCTTCGACCAAAAAGAGAAGACTCGAATCGGTGTTCGATTCCAGCCAGTCGTCAGGATCAAACGTCAACCCCGATTGCCCGCCTGCTTCACGTCGTTTTTGACCATCGAGTAGACGACGATTGATCCCGATGACTTTGCCGGTTGCGTCCCGTTCGGGAAATGACCAGCCGCGAGTCACACCGAGCCAGCCCACGCCGAGTCTTCGCAAGGCATCAGCATCGACTCCCAGCCTTGTGGCCAATTCCTGCCGAGCGGCTTCCGCTCCCGCGCACTCTGATGCCTGTTGGGCGATGCGTCCCCAATCCT
>JAYUFI010001039.1:0-1168 GCA_043738805.1 Planctomycetaceae bacterium
TGCCAGGACGCCGCTCCACGAGGACGTCGAACCGGAGTAATTCTTGCGGCCCAGTGCGACGCTTCGCATGGCTCGTTCGGAGCGGTTGTTGTCCAGCGGAATACGCAGGTCGTCCACAAACCGCGTCAGGCCGTCCCAGTGAGCTTGCAGGCTCGCGAGCACTTTCCGACATGGTTCACGTAGCGACGGATGTTGAGCCAATTCGCTGGTTGCTTGAGTTTGCATGTCACTCAAGACTTGACGGAGTTCGACTTCCGCCGCAACGAACGACTCACTCGCGCGATCGTCGGAGTGCTGCTGGTGAAGCCGATGGCAGCGATACAGGTTGCAAATTTGCTTCAGCCAAGCCAGCGCCCACGGGAGAAGTTGTTCCGATCCCTTGCCAACCTCGACGAAGTCGCGTCTAACATGAGCCCAGCAGAACGCCAACACAATGTGCCCCTGCTTGACCTGATCCATGGCTTTATAGGCCGAATACCGATCGACCATCAGTACGGCTTTCGCCTCGGCCGCGAAGTGCCTCTCGGGAACGTTGTGACTGCGCGTGGGATCGAGCCGATAGCCGATCGCGTCGGCACTCAGAAACGCCCACATCCACCACAGATGACTCGTTTTCCCCGCCACGTCCTCAAACATCAGCCAGCGAGTTTCATCCGCTTGTGAATACCCCGCAGCGGCCGCTCGTTCCAGGATCGCCTCATGAATCGGCTTCAGCAGCGGTTCCATGCGACGGAGTCCGTCGAAAACAGTTCCCTTCGCCAAGTCGAGGTCGTTCTGTCGCCAATGAAGCAGCCAGCGTTCGACCGGTTGATGGACTTGATACTTGCCGAGCAACAAATCGACAAACACGGAGGTGCCGAGGATTCCTTGGGGGATCAACTTCTCAGGCAGTGGGGTGGAAATCGTGACCGGCTCATCGGAACAATGACAGCCGCGTCGATAGCGTTGCCGCCGAATCATTCGCCGATACGCTCCGACTTCGATCTCGATCTGCTCGGAGTCTTCCGTCCCCTGCGCAATTCGCGGCGCGCCACATTTCTTACACACGCATTCTTCCGTGGGAAGCGTGACCAATTCTTCTACGACCGGCAAATGCCCGTAGTCGCGACGCTGGGGAGCCTTCTGTCCCGGTTGCCGCCCGCGTTTGCGGAGTGACTGCGGCGCGGTG
>JAYUFI010001040.1:0-8599 GCA_043738805.1 Planctomycetaceae bacterium
TGAAACTCCGACCGTTTTTTAATCATCCGGGCTTCATTGAGGCCGTTGCAGATCGAGTCCAAGAGGCGCTCGCAGATGTTTCGCAGCATCACCTCGCTAAGACGCAATTGGCTTTTACGGCCCACAGCATCCCAATTGCGATGGCGAACGGCTGCCAATACGCGGCCCAGTTGCACGAGGCATGCTCGTTGGTTGCCGATCGCGTCGGGGGATTGCCTTGGTCATTAGCATTCCAGAGCCGAAGTGGATCGCCGGGCCAGCCCTGGCTAGAACCAGACATTGGTAATTGGCTCCGTGAGTTCCCGCGACAGAACGAACGGACGCACGTCATCGTGATCCCGATCGGTTTCATTTCGGATCATGTGGAAGTCCTGTTCGACCTCGACCATGAAGCCAAAGCTATCGCCAGCGCATACGGCTTGCAGTTGATACGAGCCGGGACTGTCGGAACCCATCCGCGTTTCGTCCGTATGATTCGCGAATTGATTAGCGAGCGAATAGATGGATTGCCGCCACAATCGCTCGGTTCGCTCGGTCCCAACCCGGACATCTGCCCGGAAACATGCTGCCTTTCTGGACGTCTCGCGCGGCCAATTGCTTCGACGTGATCCCTGACGGCTGATCTGCTGAGAAAAGGACTTCCGAATCCATGGTGCTTGCTTCTTGCACCCGCAGACCTGAATCACCGTTTGAAGATGTCTTCGCGGGCGGATTCAGAAATGGCGACGACAGCAGGGTGCTTGAGTCGCCGTTCGGCGGAGATCGCGTAGAAGTGTTCGCGCACGCCAGGAATCTCGCCGACGAGTTCGACTTCGTGTTGGCGACAGATTTCGTCTTTCATCACGAACGGTGCGGCGAACAGCCCCTCGCCGGCTTGGCCGAAGACTTTCAGCAATGCGCTGTCATCGAATTCGGCACGGATCTGTGGATGCAGATCGTGTGAGTCAAACCAGGTCTCCAGCGAACGACGCACGGAGCTGGCTCGACCTTGGAACAGAAAGGGGGCTCCGTTGAGTGACTTCGGGAATCCTTTGCGGTACTTGCGACCGAGTTCTTTCGTGCCAAAGACAGCGATCGTCGATTCACCGAGCAGGTGATTGAATGCTCGGACTTTCATCGCGCCGGTAACCGGTGCGTCGGACAGAACGAGATCGACGTTGTGCAGCGCCAGTTCGCTCAACAGGCGTTCGAGGGAGTTTTCGTAGCAGATCAGTCGCAGCGGGTCAGGAAGTTGCAGCGCGGGCTCCAGCAACCGTTTCGCGATCAACTTAGGAACGACATCGACGATTCCGACTACGAATCGCATCGGCTGACCAGTCGGCCGACCTTTGAGCGTGTCGGTCAGCTCGCGGCCGAGCGAAAAAATCTCGTCGGCGTAGCGATAGACCATCCGGCCCGTCTCGGTCAGCTCCAGATTGCGGCCGGACTTCTGAAACAACTTCTGGCCGAGCGATTGCTCCAACTGCCGCAACTGCGTGCTGATTGCCGGTTGGCCGAGATGCAGCTTCTCGCCAGCGCGAGCGATTGTCCCCTCACGGGCGACGGTCCAGAAGTAAAGCAAATGGTGATAGTTGAGCCAGTCCATGACCTAACGGTACTTCGTTTTTATCAATGTGTCTACGACGAAGTTTCGATTCGTCGAACCTTATGCCGCAGCGTATTGTTTGCCGACTTGAGAGACAGGCGAGCGGCTGGCGAGGTGCCGGCAAAGTCGAGTCTTGGTTTCTGGCCCGATGGACCTGCTCAACTTTGGGGGCGAATACCCCCCGCTCGCCTGAGTTCAAGGCGAGATGGCATCGGAAAACGAGAGAACAATCATGCTGATCGAAGTCACGAAACGAAGTGCGATCTTGGCGGAAGGCGTGCGCGAATGGATTGAGCGCCGGTTGCAATTCGCGCTGGGACGGTTTTCATCGCGAATTCGACGTGTCTCGGTGATTGTCAGCGATGTGAACGGCAATCGCGGCGGGTGCGACAAGCAATGCCGACTGCGGATCGCGTTGATTCCGAGTGGGGAAGTGGTCGTCGAAGACACCGACCCATCGGTTGTCACGGCGGTGGCGAACGTCGCTGAACGTGCCGCGCGGGCGGTGAGTCGAGCGTTGGAGCGTCGCCGCGAGTTTGGCGATGTGCCGGAGCGAGTGATCTTTAGCGAGCCTCGTCGATGTCGCAGCGACGACCGAACGGAGCGCCCCAACATTGTTCTCAAGGCGGAATGACGATGCAGGCTCCTGGTCGCAAAGTACAGAAGCAAACTTGCTCGCCAGAACTCGGCACCGTGGTCAATCGCCTCAGAGTTTGAACGAACACAATTTGATGACTTGCGTCTGCAATGACGCTTACGGCAGGGAAGATCATGGAAATCTCGATGTGGGTTTGGGTGGGCTTCAATACGTTTGTGTTGGCGATGCTGGCACTCGATCTCGGTGTGTTTCATCGGAAGGCTCACGTGGTGAGGCTTCGCGAGGCTGTGTCGTGGAGTGTGGTTTGGATCGCGTTAGCGATGGTCTTCAATCTCGGCTTGTACTTTTGGCTTGGGCCGAAACCCGCGATGGAGTTCTTGACGGGATACCTCATCGAGAAATCGTTGAGCGTGGATAACGTGTTTATCTTCGCGGTGCTGTTCGCGGCTTTTCGAGTTCCGAAGCACTGCGAACACAAGATCTTGTTCTGGGGTGTCTTCGGAGCGCTTGTCCTGCGAGCCGCGATGATCTTCGCCGGAGTCGCGTTGATTGAGCGATTTCACTGGCTGATTTACGTCTTCGGAGCGTTCCTGGTTCTGACTGGACTCAAGATGCTGCGACCGAATTTGAAGCCGGTCGATCCGGAAAATCACTGGCTGATTCGGCTCTGTCGGCGATTCGTCCGAATCACAACAAACTACCACGGCGAACGGTTCGTGATTCGTGATGACGGTAAGCTGTGGGCCACGCCGTTGTTGCTCGTTCTGCTGATGGTCGAGACGACCGACCTGATCTTCGCGGTGGATTCGATCCCCGCGATCCTGGCTGTGTCGAGCGAGCCGTTCATTGTCTTCACGTCGAATGTCTTCGCGATGCTAGGCCTCAGAGCGTTGTATTTCGCTCTGGCTGGAATGATGGACAAGTTCCGCTACCTCAAATACGGGCTGGCGGCAATTCTGATGTTCGTCGGCACGAAGATGATGCTCGTGGATACGGCTCCGATTCCGATTGCGACCAGCTTGAGCGTGGTGGTTGCGATCTTGGTGACGTCGGCTGTCGCGTCGCTGTGGCGCTCTCAGGATTTGAAGGTGGCAGAATCGTTATCGGACACGCAAAATCCTGAGCCGTTGTTTGTCGCGGTTGTCCCTGAATCGTTCTCTTGTGATCGGCGAGCATCTCCGCGCGATGCCAAGTCCGTGTTCTAGCGGCTTGCTCAATAGATCCATTTCCTTTTTTCGAGACGACCATCCGTCGCCGTTGCCAAGTATCGAATGAATGAATGACTCGACGATGACTCAACCAGATGCAATCCGACCGGTGCCGCAGACGACGGCGGTGCTGTTCGGCGAAATGGGAGCCGAAGCGATTCGGTTACTGTGCGGGGAGCGGCGGCGGGTGGATGTCTCAGCCATCCGCCGCTCGCTCGCCGACGCGATGCTGGCTTGGCCGGGGGCGGTGAGTGATCGGTGGTGGAAGTGGCTCGTCGAAACGGGGCGTGGACTGAATTATGCGGCTCGCGTCATCGACGCGATGCCGCGCGAGGTGTTTGAACTGTTGCGCCACGGAGTTCAGGCAGTCACGATTAGTGGCGACGTCGACGACGCGGCAACGTTGCTGGTCCTGACCGGTGCCAAGCGACAGAAAGCTCGGCTCTCCGAGTTGCCTGGTAATTCGGCGGGACGTTGGGTTTCGCAGCGAGAGTTGTCGAGTTTGCTGAATAACACGAAGGGCGAACCTCGGCGCTGGGTGGTCCTTGATCCGGTCTCGGACGACATGCCGCTGGCAACGATTGGTGTCGGTTCGCATCACGGCGGTCATCAACACGGAGAGAGCGAGCACGCCCATCCTTCACCGTGGTCTCGGTTGCGAGAGTTCTTGCGACCGGAGTGGTCGGATATTTGGATCGTCCTGGTCTTCGCGTTGGTCATTGGAATGCTGACGCTGGCGACGCCGATTGCGGTCGAGGCGCTCGTCAACACGGTCGCGTTTGGGACATTGCTGCAACCGCTGATCGTGTTGTCGATCATTCTGTTGACGTTCCTCGGCTTTGCGGCGGCGTTGCGATTCTTGCAGAAGTTTGTGGTTGAAGTGATCCAGCGGCGACTGTTTGCACGTGTCGCCGCGCGGCTGGCGTGGCAATTGCCTCGCGTGCGACTGGATCGGGCTCACGAGTTCACGCCGGAGTTGCTCAATCGCTTCTTCGATGTCGTCACGATGCAAAAGATTGTCGCGCAGTTGCTGCTCGACGGATTGACGGTCCTGCTGACGGTCGGTCTCGGCATGATTGTGTTGGCGTTCTATCACCCGTGGCTGTTGGCGTTCGACGCCGTGTTGCTCCTGTTGTTGTTGGCCAACGTGTTTGTGTTCGGTCGCGGAGCCGTGCGGACCAGCATCGAGGAATCGCGCAGCAAGTACGCGGTCGCGGGTTGGCTGGAAGATATCGCTCGTTGTCCAACGACCTTCAAGGGGAACGGCGCGGCGGAGTTCGCGCTGACGCGAGCCGATCGACTGACGACCGATTACCTCGTCGCGCGACAAGCTCATTATCGCGTGCTGATGCGGCAGATTGTCGTCGGCCTGGCCCTTGAGGCGTTTGCCAGCGCGGTGTTGTTGGGGCTGGGTGGCTTCCTGGTGATTCAGGGACAGATGACGCTGGGCCAACTGGTGGCCGCCGAGCTGATTGTGACTCTGATCGTCGCGGCGGTCGCGAAGTTTGATAAACACCTCGAAGGCTTTTACGACCTGCTGACGTCGATGGACAAACTCGGCCACCTGTTTGATTTGCCGGTCGAGCCATCGTCGGGCGTGATGCATGTGGGACGCACCGGAGCGGCTGGGTTGTCACTCCGCCACATGACATTTTCGCACGACGACGGCTCACCGGTTTTGAGCGATGTGAGCTTCGACATCGCTCCGGGCGAAGTGATTGCGATCAGCGGGCCAGCCGGATGCGGGAAGAGCACGTTGCTCGATCTGCTGTTTCGACTGCGTGAGCCGTCGTCTGGCCGAGTCATCCTTGACGATCTGGAATTGAGCGACCTGCGACCTGATGTGCTGCGGCAGAACGTATCGCTGGTGCGCGGCATCGAACTGATCGAAGGAACGCTGGCCGAAAACGCGCATCTCGACCGGCCCGACGTTTCCACCGCCGACGTGCGCGAGTCGCTTCGCCGAGTCGGTTTTGACGAGAGTTGCAGTCTCGACACGCGGCTGACTCACACGGGTCAACCGCTGTCGGAGAGTCAGGCTCGGCGATTGATGCTGGCTCGCGCGTTGGTCGCACGCCCGAGACTGCTGTTGATCGACGGACTACTCGATGCGCTGTCCGACGACGACACCGAACGACTGTTGAACGAACTCAAAAAAACCCGCGCGACCTGCACGGTGCTGATCGCGACCGGCCGGCGTGCGATCGCGGAGCAATGCGATCGAACGATCGGTCTAACAACCTCATCAGCCGGAGCGCGCTAGCGTCCGGTTCGGAAGCGTGATCAACAATCAGACAAACCGGACGCTAGCGCGTTCCGGCTAATCGATCGCACGACACTTGGGCTCAATCATGCACACAACTTTTGACACGGCTCACGAACCTCATCTGACCTTCCCCGCGTTGCGGTTGGCGAAGTCGTCGCGCGTTGCTCGGCGTGTTGCTCGCGTGTTGCTGGTGCTGCTTGCAACGGCGGTAATAGCGCTGGGGTTTGCTCCGTGGCAGCAGACTGTCGATGGAACCGGGCGGGTCGTCGCGTACGCGCCGTTGCAGCGGCAGCAGACGATCGAGGCTCCGATCTCAGGTCGCATCGTCCGTTGGGGAGATCAAGTGTTCGATGGTGCTCGCGTTGAGGAGGGGCACTTCATTCTGGAGATTCAAGACCTCGACCCCAACTTGCAGATTCGGCAACAAGAACAGCTTGCGGCCACCGTGCGGGAACTCGAAGCGAACAAGATTGTCGCGCTGGCGTATGAGGCTCAGGTCGCGGCGTTCGAGACCGCTCGCGATCAAACGGTGGCGGCGGCGGACGAATACATCAAAGTCGCCCAAGAGAAACTGATGATCGAACAACGCAACCTCGAATTCGAAGAGGCTGGCGAGTTGCAGGTGCGGCTCGACTTTGAGCGTCAAAAGGAACTCAAGAAGGATGGCCTGACCTCTGAACTGAAAGTGCAAGAGGCCGAGCGGAAATGGAAAGAGGCGATTACGAAAGTCGATAAAGCCGAGGCGTATATCCGCGCCGCTAGAAATGAACTCGCGGCCAAACGCAACGAGCGATCGGCCAAAGAGCGTGAGGCTCAAGCGAAAGTCGATTCCTCGAAGGCGACGTTTCAAAAGGCAAACGGAGATGTCTCGAAGCTCGAAAAACAGATCTCCGAGTTGCAGGTGAAGGTCGCTCAGCAGCAAAGCCAAACCGTGAAGGCTCCGCGCGACGGCGCGATCATGCACCTGATGGCTCATCAGGGGGGCGAGATGGTCAAGCAAGGCGACCCACTGTTCGTACTGATCCCCGACGCCGACGACCGTGCGACCGAGATCTGGGTCAACGGCAATGACGCGCCGTTGATCAGCGTGGGCCGCAAAGTGCGACTGCAATTCGAAGGCTGGCCCGCCGTGCAATTCGCCGGTTGGCCGAGCGTCGCCGTCGGCACGTTCGGCGGCGAAGTCAT
This sequence comes from Planctomycetaceae bacterium, assembly GCA_043738805.1. Classification (GTDB taxonomy): domain Bacteria; phylum Planctomycetota; class Planctomycetia; order Planctomycetales; family Planctomycetaceae; genus SXKJ01. The sequence goes on from JAYUFI010001040.1 coordinate 6,843, forward strand.
CAACGTCGATGCCGCCGCAGGCAACAGCAAGAACCAGTTCCGATTACTCGTCGTCCCCGATGCCGACTCGCCACCGTGGCCGAGCACCAAGTTCCTCCGCCAAGGAACGCGAGCGAATGGCTGGGTGCTGCTCGATCAAGTCGGCCTCGGCTACGAAGCTTGGCGCAGACTGAATGGATTCCCGCCGACGGTGGCCTATGCCGAAGCGAGCGGCGGTGTGAAGAATTCGTCTGAAAAGACAAAATGAGAATGGCACACATTGGACGTGACCTGCGCGATCCCTTTGAGGTCGAAGAAATGCCGGTTTTTTTTACCGCCGCGCGGTGATCAGTGGGCATTCTCTTGTAACCTGTCGCCGATTGTTTCGGCGAAATATTTCAGAGAACGAGAGCTGTCATGAGTCGTGCGTCGTTGATGGGAAGTTGGCTCGGCTGGAATGGTGGTGCGAGTGCACGCCTCGTATCAACGGCGAGCGGCATCCTGCCCGATCGGGAGTTGCTGCGGCGATTTCTGGCGGGTGATGAGGCGGCGTTTACGGAGTTGGTACAGCGCCATGCCGGGTTGGTCATGGGCGTGTGTCGGCGGGTTTTGCGGCACGCGGCGGATGCTGAGGATGCTTTTCAGGCGACGTTTCTGGTGTTGGCTCGCAGGGCCGGTTCGTTGAACTGGCAGGAGTCGATTGCTGGTTGGTTGCATGACACCGCTCGGCGAACATCACTGAAGCTTCGTGGCTCGACGGCGCGGCGGCGTGTTGTGGAGCAGCAGGCAGCGGAAGCGCGGCCTGAAGATGAAGCGACTCACGCAACGAGCGATCCGAGTTCTCACGCGACGGTGCATGAGCTGTCCGAGATTCTCGATGAGGAACTCGCGCGGCTGCCAGTGAAGTTTCGTGAAGTCATCTTGCTCAGCCAGATCCAAGGGTTGAGTCGCGATGAGTTGGCGGAACGACTCGGCATCAGTGTGGCTGCCGTGAAGGATCGGCTCGAACGGGGCCGCGAGCAGTTGCGGACTCGGCTCGTAAAGCGCGGCGTCTCGCTGACAGCGGTCGCGCTCGCGGCGTGGCTTGTGCCGGGGACGGCTCAAGCAGCGGGATCGACGCTCGTGGCAGGTACGGCTCAAGCGGCGGGAGCATTTGCGACAGGCCCGTTGGCAGCGGGGAGTGTCCCGGCTGCTGTCACTCTGGCACAAGGAGTTCTGAAAATGATGGGCTTTGAAAAACTGAAAATCGTTGCCGCATGCCTGGTCTCGCTGCTGACGGCGGGAACGATTGCTTACGGCATGTTGCAGGACGAACCGACTCGCTTCGAGAAAGGCTTGCGCGGGCAGGTCGTCGCGGTGAACACGAACAACAAGGGCAAACCGGCGACCGTCACGATCTCGCTGGACGAGTTCGGGACGCTGCTGAATCTCGACGTTGCGGGTGAGGCGAAAGTCTGGACGGCGTTTGAATCGGGGCAACTCGGCGATTTGAAGGAAGGCCAGTTCGTTTCACTGCGACTCGGCAAGGATCATCGCACTGTGAATGAGATTCACGTGCAAGGCCAGATGCGTGAAGCGTCGATCAAGTCGATCGCCCCATCGGGCAAAATTACGATTGTCGAAGGTGACGACGACGAGGACGGCGGCGGCAAACCGATGGAAGTGGAACTCGCCCCCGATGCGATCCTGCGAATCGGCGGTCTGCCTGCGACTCGTGGCGACCTCAAGCCGGGAATGCAGGTGCCGCTGGAATTCGGTCGCGACGGCAAACTGGTCAA
>JAYUFI010001041.1:0-3261 GCA_043738805.1 Planctomycetaceae bacterium
GCTGGGCAAATGCCCGGAATGCCGCCCGGTGCGCCACCACCGATGCAAATGCCTCAACAACCGCTCGCACCGCAGCCGCAGCCAATCGCGCCACAACAGCCGGTTCAAGCGAAGCCGGTTCCGCGCGCGCTCCAACGTCCTGCGCCACCGCCGATGCCCGAAAATGTTGGCGAGTTGCCCACAATGGATGAGCTTCCCGACGTGATGTGATTTCATGGCATCTGCTCAATGACCAAGATTCCGCCCCAAGTTTGAATTCAAGAAGAGGAAGAAGAACAACATGTCTGGTGCCGGCGAGCCTATTCCGGGCGACAACCACGATGATCAATCTCTGCCACCCGATGACTTCCCGTCGGTGCCGCCACCGCATCGGCCAGATGGCAAACGGCATGTGCTACCGTTTGAAAAGCCGATCTTTGAACTCGAACAACAACTGGTGAAGTTGGAGTCGCAGCCAAATCCAACTCCAACCACGAAGGACGCCGTTCAAAACATGCGCGTCGAAATCGCTCGCATGCAGCGTGAGGTCTTCGCGAATCTCGATCCGTGGGATGTCGTACAGATCGCTCGCCACGAACACCGACCGCAAACGTTGGACTATCTGGAGTTGGTCTTCGATGAGTTCATCGAATTGCACGGCGATCACGCCTATCGCGACGACCGAGCGATTCTCACCGGCTTCGCGAAACTCGAAGACCAAAAGGTGATGTTCATCGGCCATCAGAAAGGGCGGAACATCAAGGAACGCACCGAGCACAACTTTGGCATGGCACATCCCGAAGGCTATCGCAAAGCGCTGCAAAAGATGGAACTCGCCGCGAAGTACAAGCTGCCGATCATCTCGTTCATCGACACCGGTGGAGCGTATCCCGGCGTCGGTGCCGAAGAACGCGGACAGTCTTACGCGATCGCCTTCAACCTCCGCGAGATGTCGCGGATCAACACGCCGATCGTTTGCACGGTGATCGGGGAAGGGGGCTCCGGCGGCGCGCTGGGGATCGCGATCGGCGACCACATCGCGATGTTGCAATACTCGTACTACTCGGTGATCAGCCCCGAAGGTTGCGCCGGCATTTTGTGGAAGCACGCGAAGCACCGCGACCTCGCCGCCCGCGCGTTGAAGTTCACGTCGAAGGATCTGCTGAACTTCGGCGTCATCGACGAAATCATTCCCGAACCGCTCGGCGGCGCTCATCGCGATCATCGCCGCATCGCGGTCACGTTGAAGATGTCGCTATTGCGATCACTCCGCCAACTTCAGTCGCTCCCCAGCGATCAACTCGTCCAACGTCGCTACGAAAAATTCCGCAAGATGGGCCAGTTTGAAGAGACGGCGGTTTCGTGATCGCGCGAGGCAACGGAGTCTCAATGCGGCGAAGCCGCCACTACGTAGCCGTCACGAAAACTTGGAGCTTCGGAAAATGACTCAACGACCTCTCGCGCCGGCCAGCCTCGCGGCTCAAGGGCTCGGTTGGATCGAGCCGACGACCAAAGCGATCGTCTCGCCGATTCATGTTTCGTCCACGTTTCTGCGCGACGAAGACAATCAGTTTCGTTCCGGTCGAGTCTACGCGCGAGCGGACAATCCGACGTTCGATCAAGTGGAGGCAACCGTCACCGCGCTGGAACATGGCGTTGCGGGACTCGTCTTCGCGTCCGGCATGGCCGCCGCGACCGCCTGCTTTCAGTCGCTCGAACCGGGCCATCATGTCATCGCTCCGACGGTGATGTATTGGGCGTTGCGAAACTGGCTGGCGACGTTCGCTACCCGGTGGGGCTTGGCGGTCTCGTTTGTTGACACCACCGATCTCGCCGCCGTGGCCTCGGCGGTGCAACCGGGCCGAACGAAACTCATCTGGCTGGAGACCCCCGCGAACCCGCTGTGGCATGTCTCCGACATTGAAGCGGTCGCCGCGATCGCTCACCGCGCCGGAGCGAAACTCGCGGTCGACTCGACGGTGGCCGCAGCGGTCTTCACTCGGCCGCTCGATTTGGGAGCCGATGTGGTGATGCACGCCGCGACCAAATATCTCAACGGCCATTCGGACCTCGTGGCGGGAATGCTCGTCACCGCGCGTGACGATGACTTCTGGCAGCGACTCAAAACTATCCGGGCTCAGATTGGGGGCGTGCTCGGATCGTTCGAGGCGTGGTTGCTGATGCGCGGACTGCGGACTTTGTTCCCGCGCATTCGTTGGGCCGCTCAGTCGGCTCAAAGTCTGGCCGACCGGTTGGCCGCTCATCCGGCGGTCGCCGAAGTCTTGTATCCAGGTCTTCCGAATTGCGTCGGCCACGAGATCGCTCGACGGCAAATGCAAGGCGGCTTCGGAGCGATGTTGTCGATCCGAATTCGCGGCGGCGAGTCAGCCGCTATCGCGACCGCCGCGCGGGTCGAACTTTGGAAACGAGCGACCTCTTTGGGCGGTGTCGAAAGTCTGATCGAGCACCGATCCAGCATCGAAGGTTCGGGCTCGCCGTGTCCGCCGGATCTGCTTCGGTTGTCGGTCGGAATCGAAGACTCGGACGACCTGTTCGCCGACCTCAATCAAGCGCTTCTCGCAGCCCATTCGGACTGACTTCGCCTCTCGTTGAGCCAGCGGTTCGACGATTCAAGTCCGGCTCGATTCTGCCGTTTCACGACTGGCTACGAGATATCAGCAACGTCCGATAATGTCTGTTATGTTGTTTTTCTAATTCAAAAACTGGCTGAAAATGAAGCTTTTAAAAACCTATCGCCGCACCTGATTACCACAGACGCGTTGGTTCCATTACACGTTGAGGCCAGAGTCGCCCGACTTGGGAGGAATGAAACCCAGCAACGAAAGAAGCACCAACAGCCACATGCAAAAGACACATAAAAGAGGGATCCACGCACCGATCAAATTTCGAACGGTTCCGATCGGGCAAAGGCGGAGCCCACACAGATCACATCGACGATCATCGACGTCGCGCTTGGTTATCGAAGCCGGATGATCCTCGTCCATCTCAAGCCGCCTAAGCGCCGCATCAAACCTCAGGTGTGCTCGATACACAGTGCAAGCCAACAGAGTTGTGATCCCCGCGGCAATAACGAACCAAAGCGTCACACCTATCGCGCGATCCTTTGTCGAAAACCCCACGGCAACAGCGAAAAAGGCAATCAAGAAGTTAAACCTAGAATTGACGAGAGTCTCCATGTGCTTTCGTTCTTGGCTCATGGTCCAGCCTTGGTCGTAACTCGCGAGACCGTGTCGCTTGAACGTCCTCACTAATTCCGCCACA
>JAYUFI010001042.1:0-1166 GCA_043738805.1 Planctomycetaceae bacterium
CGAAAAAGAGTTGGACTTTAAGCAAACTCGCTTCGGCAAGTTGGCCACGCAAGCGGACCAAGCTCGCGAAAAAGGAACTCGCAACTTGAGCGTTTCGGATCGCAAGATTCTGGAGTTCGAACGCAAGTTCGGCATGTACGACACGTTGACGTTCTTTCGTCGTACTCCGCCCGCAGAAAAAGAGTCTCCGGAGTTCAACTTGTTGTCGGCTCATCGTCTCTTCGGTGCGCTGAAGCAACGCAAGATGCCGCTCGTCGTTCCGCCTCGCGATGTCGTCGGCGAAAAGTCGAATGCCGGCGATTGGCTTCCTTATTCATTGGCAAATTTCTTGGAGCCGATTGAAACCGACGAAGGGCATCGCGACTGGGCACAAAAACTTCATGGCCTGCTCGATGAGCGGTTCGTACCGATGCTGCGAATGCAAGCGGGGCGTCCTGGACTTAGCGACGAACAACGCCTGGAAATTCAACGTGAACTGAAGCAGAACCTCGACCTCAAAAACTGGTTGGCAGCACGCTATCTGTCGGACGACCCTGAAAAGCAGATCAAGGCGGAAGCATTGCCGGCCAACTTGGCGGTGGCCGCTTGGACGCAAATTCTCGGCGCTTACGAAGAGGGGAACGCAGCGAAATTCAACCGAGCGGTTGCTGGCTATCGAGCGGAACTCGATGGCCGTTCGCTGCGCGAAGTGAATCTTTCCCGAGTCGGCTATGAATGGTTTTTTAACCAGTTTCAACCATTCTTTCTGGCGTCGATGCTGTATGCCTTCGTGTTTTTAGTGGCAACGTTGTCTTGGCTCGGTTGGACCAACACGCTCAACCGCACGGCGTTTTGGATGACCTGCTTCACGCTCGCCTTGCACACGTTTGCGATGATTTCGCGAATCTACATTTCCGGTCGTCCTCCTGTGACGAACTTGTATTCGTCCGCAGTCTTCATTGGCTGGGGCACCGTCGTCTTGGGGCTCATTCTGGAATCGGTCTATCGCCTGGGAATCGGCAACGTGGTTGCGGCAGTCACTGGATTCGCGGCCCTGTTGATCGCTCACTATCTGGCAGGTGACGGTGACACCTTCGTGGTGTTGCAAGCGGTCCTCGATACTCAGTTCTGGTTGGCCACGCACGTCACGACCATCAACCTCGGTTACTCGACGACGTTCCTCGCGG
>JAYUFI010001043.1:0-3253 GCA_043738805.1 Planctomycetaceae bacterium
TTACTGAAAGCGCGGCGGCGAAACAGCAACCAATCGTGGCCGATGAACGCGACGTTCCAGAGCAGCACTCCCGGACGGTGTCCCAGTCGGAACGGTCCCAGCGCCAGAATCAGTGCGAGGTGTAATCCGATTGCACACCACAAGGCCAACCGGCGTCCGCGCGGCCAACTCAACCCAACGGCGATCGCCAATTCTCCGAGCGGTAACGCGACCGCGAGCCACCACTTCACAGTTCCCGGCCAGCCTACCGCGCCGATTGAACGAAACAGCGCTTCGACCAATGTCGGACCATGTGTCGCGAAGAACGAGCGATCGAATTTCGACACGGCCGACCAAAAATAAATGCTGATCGTCAGCCATTGCAGCAACGTTTCGGCCGACGGCATTCGGAGCCGTCCCGCCGTCGAAGATTTCCCTTCATCGCTGCAACGAAACAACAGCGACATCAGCAACAACAACCAGGCCCACGGTTGCAACCGATGCTGGTCGAACACGATCGAACCGGCACACGCCACCGCAAAGAGCGGCCAAGTGATTTGCGTGCGAGCAAATCGAGGTAATCCGATCGCAGCGGCGATCAACGCAACGATCATGCTTCCGAAACAGGCCCCGTCGACGGCGCTCGGTAATACCGACCCCCAGCGAAACAGCGGCACTTGTGGAAACACCGTTTGAGGCACCCACAAACGCCATGTCACGGCAAACAACGCGAGTCCGCAGATCGCCCACCAACGGCGCAGACGATACAGCATCGTCACAGCAGGATCGTCAGAGGCGACCGGTTCATTGAGCATGTTGTTGTAAGTAAACGAGGCCACCGACTAACGCCAGTGACGTCAACACAGCGAACACGATCTTCCAGACGCTATAAGGCCGCTCGCCTTGAACTTCGCCGGTGACGGCGTTGATGAAGACTTGATAGGTCCGCTCGTGATAGCGATAGGCCAGCAGCCACACGGGCAGCAGCAGATGCTTGAACGTGATTGCATCGTATCGCGTCTTGATCTCGCTGACGCGCTGCTCGTCGCCGCCGATGAGCCCGCGAACGTCCGAGGCGATCGAGCCATCAATCCGCTGCTGCGCGACCTTGAAGCCTTCGTCCAATTCGACTTCATACGTGCGTGCCAAAAAGCCGGCGAGCAGTTCCTGAGTAAAAGGCTGAATTTGTTCCAGCGGCCACGGCTCCAGTTCTTGCATCAAGTCATGTCGCAACTTCTTCGCACCCAGCACGAGGACATCATCGAAGAACCGTTGATGACTGCCGCTGACTGACGACCAAGCCGTGCGTCGTTCTTGCCGAGTCTGATTGTTGACGGTCACCGTGACCCAATAATGATCGCCGCGTTCGCCCCAATACCGGCTGAAGGTCATCGAGTCGTACGTCCAAAACGGCAAGTAAACGCCGTTGAAACGACCCTCGACACCACGCGCCAGAAATTCGTTCGGCGCGAACCAGCGCGAGCGAATCCAGTCCGACAGATTCAGCCGTGCCTTTTCTTTCTCGACCTGAAACGGCAAGACGCCATGAACCGGAATGCGTTTAGGTGAGTCATGCACCTTATCGAGCTGAATTGGCGAGCCGCAGTAAGGACATTCGCTGCTCGTCAGCGGCCCGACGAAGACCACGTTCGATCCGCAGCCGACACAACGAACTTCGCTTTGTCCGGATTGTTCTTCGCCGGTTGATTGCTCGTGCCACTCGCGCACCTTGTCGAGCATCGCGTGGAAATCTTGCTCGGAGATTTCCACTTCTTCAGAGATTTCGATCTGCTTCTGAAAGCCGCAGTATGGGCACTTCATCTCCTGTTGGCCGATATGAAATTCCAAATCGGCTCCGCACTGCTCGCACGGAAAAATACGACCTTTGCCGCCATCAACAGACTCGCCGGGCTTTTCTGACATCTCGTGTCTTCGTAGCCCGGTTTTTCAAACCGGGCAGCTCAGTAGGACCAAATGACCGGTTTGAGAAACCGGTCTACGAACGCCATACAGGTGCCTAATCATCGCGGAAGTGGTGGTGGTACCGCGTCGAACAATGTCGCTGTTTGAGCTACTTCGCCGGCCGCTTGCCAGTTGCTCATTCCCGCGCACCAAATCAACGTTGCGCGATCGACCTGTCCGGTTTGAACCGCCGTCTGAATTTGAGCGAGCGTGTATGGTCCTTGCGATTGTCCGTTGATCGCCGCGTGCCATGTCGCCGCATTCGGCAACGGTGGCGGAGCAGACGCCGGTGCGCCGACTGGTTGAGCAACAGGAGCCGCCGCCATCTGAGCCATGCGTTGGGCCATCGCGAAGCCCATTCCCATCCCCATGCCGTCGGCTCCGCCACCGGTTGGGTTTTCGGCAGCGGCCATCATCGCTTGGCCCATTTGGTACTGCTGGAACTTGTTCATGTCCCCGACGACGCCCATGCTCGTGCGCACGTCGAGTGCCTTCTCGACCGCCTCGGGGAACGACACATTGACGATGAACAACGCGGGAATGTCCAAGCCGTATTCGTCGTCGATCCGCTCAGCCACGATCTTGCGGAGGTCATCGGACATCTCTTGATAGCGACTGGCCAAATCGAGCGCGGCGACCTTCGATGAGGCTAACAAATCAGAGAACGCGGACGTGATGATTGACCGCAACAGTTCCGAAAGTTCGTCCGAGTTGAACTCACTGTTTGCACCGACGAGTTCTTTCAACAGCGCCTTCGGATCAACGGCTCGCAGTGTGTATGTGCCGAACGCTCGTAAGCGGATCGGGCCGAATTCTGGATCGCGCAGCATGACGGGGTTCGGCGTGCCCCATTTCAGGTCGGTGATTTGTCGTGTGCTGACAAAATACACCTCCGAACGGAACGGGCTGTTGAAGCCGTGCTTCCAGCCAAACAACGTACTGAGGATCGGCAGGTTGTCGGTTTTGAGTTCGTAATGACCTTCTTCAAAGATGTCGGCCACTTCACCGCGATGCACGAAGATCGCCTTTTGCCCCGGCCGTACGATGAGCTGAGCGCCGTTCTTGATTTCGTTCTGATACCTCGGAAACCGCCAAACGAGTGTGTGTTTTGAGTCATCGACCCACTCGATGATGTCAACCAGTTCGCCACGCAGCTTGTCGAACAACCCCATGATGTGATCCCCAGAAGTGATGACGAGACAGAAACGGCGGCGGATTCTAAGATCGCCTTGCGTGCATCGGTAGCCGGGAAGGATTCGCCGTCAGTAGGCAATTCTTGAGAGTTTGGGACGCAGATGGACGAGGCGCTTTT
>JAYUFI010001044.1:0-8564 GCA_043738805.1 Planctomycetaceae bacterium
AGCTACAAGTTCGGCACTGTGGGAGCTCAAACGCTGACGCTCGCTGACTCGGTCAACGCCATCAGCGTGAAGACCATCATCAACGTCACCGCGAAGTAACCGCCGGTAGCCACGTTCGCCAGAACGTAGAGAGAGAATTGAGCGTCCGCGTTCTGGCGAACGTGGCGACGACAACAAACCAAGCGACCGTCGAACCAGACGGTCGCTTGGTTGTTTCTCAGGGCAACGAGAGCACAGCGAACGGACCTGCTTGGCACATTAAACAGGCGAATGCAAAACGTGTTTTTGAAAACCCTACTTTTGAGGTGAGGTTCCCGACTGGCTCACTCATCGTCGCCCGTGCTGAGGACTGCGAGGAACGCCTTCTGCGGAACTTCGACTTCTCCGAACTGCTTGAGGCGTTTCTTGCCTTCTTTTTGCTTGTCCCAGAGTTTGCGTTTGCGGCTGATGTCGCCGCCGTAGCATTTGGCGGTGACGTCTTTCTTGTAAGCGGAGATCGTTTCGCGAGCGATGATCTTGCCGCCGATGGCCGCTTGCAGAGCGACCTCAAATTGATGCTTGTGAATCTCGGTCTTGAGTTTCTTCACGACCGCTCGGCCGCGGCGTTCGGAGTTGGAACGATGCACGATGGTCGAGAGCGCATCGACGCGGTTCCCCTTCACGAGGATGTCCATTTTGACGAGATCGGCCGGACGGAAGCCGATGACCGCGTAGTCCATCGTACCGTAGCCGCGAGTCGCACTCTTCAGCTTGTCGTGCAGATCGAAAATGATTTCGCCCAGCGGCAGCTCCCAAACGATTTGGGCACGCTTCGGGCCAAGGAAATCGGTGCTCTTGAAAATACCGCGACGATCGGCACAAAGCTGCATGATCGGGCCGATGAACTCCGACGGCACGATGATGTTCACCTTGGCAATCGGCTCACGCCACTCTTGGATGTTGCCGCCATCGGGGACGTCCTGCGGATTGTCGATCACCATGAGTTCGCCGTCGCGCCTGACCAGCTCATAGGTCACGTTCGGCGCAGTCTGAATCAGATCGACGCCCGATTCTTTTTCCAGCCGCTGCTGAATGATTTCCATGTGCAGCAGGCCAAGGAACCCGCAGCGAAAGCCGAAGCCGAGCGCGTCGGAGGTCTCGGCCTGATACGAGAAGCTGGCATCGTTGAGACTCAACTTCGTGAGTTGGTCACGCAGCTTTTCAAAATCGGTCGCCTCGATCGGATACATGCCGCAGAAGACCATTTGCTGCGGCTTTTTATAGCCGGTGAGCGGTTCCGTCGGCGGGTTGAGCGGGTCGGAGACCGTGTCACCGATGTGAACTCGGCTGAGGTCTTTGATCCCCGTGATGATGTAGCCCACTTGGCCGGGACCGAGTTCAGCGCACGGTTTCATGTCCGGGCAGAACTGGCCCACGTCGAGCACTTCGTGAGCGGACTGCCCTTTCATGAAGAGGATCTTCTGCCCCTTGCGAACGGTGCCGTCCATGATACGGACATACGTGATGACGCCGCGATAGACGTCGAACTTGCTGTCGAACACGAGTGCTCGCAGCGGATCATCGACCTTCCCTTTTGGTGCCGGCACCCGTTCGATGATCGCATTCAAAACGTCCTCAATGCCGATCCCTTGCCGCGCGGAAACTTGCAGCGCACCGGTCGTGTCGAGGCCGACGACCGTCTCGATTTCTTCCAAGATTTCCGGAATGCGTGTGATTGGCAAGTCGATCTTGTTGATGACCGGGATGATCTCCAAGTTGACGTCGATCGCCGCGTAGGCATTCGCGACCGTCTGCGCCTGTACGCCCTGAAACGCATCGACGACCAGCAGCGCGCCTTCGCAAGCGGCCAAGCTGCGCGACACTTCGTAATGAAAGTCGACGTGACCCGGAGTGTCGATCAAATTCAGCTCGTAAGTCTCACCTTTGTAGTTGTAATGAATCGCGACGGTGCGCGCTTTGACCGTGATGCCGCGCTCTCGCTCGACGTCGAGATCGTCGAGGATTTGCTCGCGAAACTCGCGTTGCGTGATCGCCCCGGTCTTGAGCAGGAGCTGATCGGCCAACGTGCTCTTGCCGTGGTCGATGTGAGCGATGATCGAAAAATTGCGGATCAGTCGGGAGTCCATAAGAGCCTTGATCGGGAAACGGGTCGAACGATCGTCGGGTGCCGACAGGCACCGCATTTCACGTCGTCACGACCCCAGAAAAGAAGCTCGCCGTTCGACAAAATCAGCCGAACGGAGCAATCACCGGCGGGACGTCCAGCGGGGCGGGGGATGCTAGCGAGTGACGCGGGGATGGTCGAGTGCCGATCCGCGACTGTGTCGAACCAAGATCGTCGCGAGACAGTATCGGTCGAGATTACTTCAATTCGCGAATCCACTGCTCAATCAATTTGACCGCTTCCTCGTCGATGATGCTGCTCGCCACATGCGGCATCCGGCCGAGGCCGGTTTTCTTCATCCGATAAAGCAGCATCGAGCGAGTTGGGTCGCCGGGAACCAGCACACGCGGGTCGCGCAAATCGAACAAGCCTTGTCCCGGTCGAATATCGATTGTGCCGGTTTCGCTTAGTGGTAATGACGAGAGCAGAATGAAGTCGGCGTTGCCTCCGCCCCATTTACGGTGGCAGTGCGAGCAGTTCGCGTGGAGGTATGACCGCGCTCGGTCGTCGAGATTTCCTTTCGAGTCGTGATAGTCCGCGAGCCGAGTCAGCTTCTTCGGCTCGGATGGTAGCGGCTTCGTGAAGAGTCCGAGTTCATTGAGATGTTGCAACTGATTTTTGGGCTTGCCGTCGCCGTAATCGAAGTCGCGGTTCATTTGCCCGGTCGTTGCTCCCAAAACGTATTTCGCCGCCATCGTGTGGCAGAGCGTGCATTCCGCTCGACTGGGGAAGTGCCACTTCTGCTCGCGAACACCGTTCGGGGCCGCATTGTCTTTGATCTGGAAGACACGGTCGGCACCTTTTGCTTCGATCAAATCGGCATCAGTCTGCTCGTCGTTCCACAGATACGTGTATCCGTTCCAGACTTGGGCCCCGTACTCGTCGTCGTTGCCAGGCATCTTGATGTAGTGCAGCAGCCGAGTTTCCAACCGACGTTTGGTTTTCGGATTGCCCGGTTCCAGTTCCAGCGAAAACGTCTTCACCATCACCGTACCGTCGGGGAATCGCCAGCCGGGTATTGATCCCGGAGCGGGAGCGGGATAGATGACCGTATCGAACTCGATCTTCGAGTCTCCCGGAATCGCCATGAAGCGATCCTTGAGAGCACCATCAGACCACAACGGTGCGATGACGTCATACGGAATGACTCCCGCCGCTGGCTTGTGATCCTTCGTCGATGCGAACAAGCCGGTCTCACTGAGCTTGCGCGGGAATTCTGGCAACGGCGTCGTACTCGGCGGAACAGGGGCCAAGCGATGCAGCCCGCCGCCTGCGAAATCGACGAACAAAATCTCGCCATCACCATCTTGAATGATCTCGACGATGCGGACCTGCGTGTCGCAAAGCTCGCGGTGTTCGGTGACTTTTTTGGCCGTTGAGTCGTATCGCAGCATCCAGACTTTGCCGGTGTCATAGTCGCCGTAGATGTAAGCTCCCTCTAACTCTGGCAGCCGATCACCGTGATAGACCCAACCGCCGGTGATCGAACGAAAGTCGGTGTGAGAGTGCTCGACGATCGGTTGCTCAAACTCACCTGGACCTTTCGGTCGTTCGGGGCGAAAGGGATGTGTTCCTTCACGCACGCTCCAACCGTAATTTCCACCTCGACGAACCCGGTACACCATTTCCCACAAGTCTTGCCCGACATCTGCGGCCCACAAATCGCCGGTTACGGAATCAAAAGAAAATTTCCAGACCTGCCGATGCCCGAACGACCAAATCTCCGGTGCGGCTTTGGGATCGCCCACAAACGGGTTGTTGTCGGGAACGCGATACCGCTTGCTGCCGCTCGATCTGTTGATGTCGATTCGTAAGATCGCGCCGAGTAAATCACTGATGTCTTGTCCGGTCTGCAATCCATCGGCGATACCGCTGCCGTCGCCGGTTGCAAGATACAACATCCCATCCGATCCGAATCTCAAGCATCCGCCGTTGTGACCACCGGAGGGCCATTCGAGGATCGTGACCTCCGATTTGGGATCGGCCTTGATCCCGCTTTTGCTCCAGTCCACGGTCAATCGCGATAGCCGACTGCCCGTTGGTGAAGGATTGGCTGGATCAGCAATGCTCGTGACATACACATAGTTATTCTTCACGGAATTGAACTGCGGATGCACCGCTATGCCGTAGACGGTTCGCTTGAGATCGATGACCAACTCCGGTTCTGGCTCTTTGTGCGAAGCATCAATCGTCCAAATCTGCCCATGCCGTCCGGCAATCATTAATCGCTTTGAGCGAGGAAAAAATCCGGCTGACAGCGGCTCTTCCAACTTAAGCTTCGGATAGGCCAACTCCAGCCGATACGGGTCAGGTGGCTCCGGCGAACCGACCACCTTGGACGTGGTCCACAAAGTCCGCTCAGCGGCCGTCGCCAACATCGCATTGGCGAGCAACATCAGAGTCGCACAGCACATCAACCAGAATCGCATTTGCATGGTCGTTTCCCGTCATCGAATTCGTGGCGTTTCGTTTTACAGACTTAGAAATTACGACATTCCGCACTCAGCAGGCGACATCCCGAATACGTCGGCTATTCAGGAATTAACTCTCTTTCGAGTTTCTCCTTGATCTCATCTCGTACGCGGCGGAACTCAGCGAGCTTGTCTGCATCGGTCCCCGTCGCATGAGCGGGATCATCGAATGGCCAATGCCAGCGTTCCACTGGAACGGGAAATAGCGGGCATTCGCGTTCAGCGTTTCCGCACACGCTGATAATCAAGGCCGGCGGTATCCCGTGTGGCGGCAAGAAGTCGTTGATTGACTTACTCGTTTGCGAGGAGATATCGATGCCGGTTTCGTGCATGACTTGAACTGACAACGGATGCACATAGCCCACGGGCTTTGCTCCCGCCGAAAGACTTTCAAACCGATCTCCGGCCAAGTTCCGCAACAGACCTTCGGCCATCTGGCTACGGCAGGAGTTTCCGGTGCAAAGAAAAAGGACTCGCCGTTTTTTCATTGTCCGTCTCGTGAATTTGCTTGAGTTTTGTAGGTTCGGGTCACAGAGAGGCTACGAAGAAATGACGTGGGGCACGTTTTCAACGTGCCAAATCTGCCAGCCTTTGAGCACGTTGAAAACGTGCTCCACCAAAGAATCACGGCCCCGGAGCGTTGTACACACGATGCGACTGTGCCGCGCTATTCTTTGTCATCCGGCGGATTGAAACGTCAGACGATGCTCACTGGCAACCGAAGGGGGCAACGATCATGTGGCGTTTCGGCAACGTGAGTAATTCGCAGGTCTTCGACAATCCGAAACGTTGGCATAATCGGCTCGACAACCTCGCCCACTGCGGCGAGCCGCGACGTTATTCACGACTCTCTGGCCTATGTTGGTGACACGAGGTTGAGACTGACTTCGGTTCGAGAAATTGTTCATGACGATATCTAAAAAGATCACGCCTCTCGTAACGGCAAGGCACGAAGTGAATGAGACATCCGAAAACGCGATGGCTCAGGCGGCACCGTTTTCTCGCAGTGCATCCTCCAGCGTGTTTCCGACGATCGAAAAAAGAACGCGAGAACTCGAAGAAGCTCTGCATGAACGCGACATGGTTGTGCAGATGCTCACACAGCGGCTTGAGCAAGCGGCCGATCAATTGGACCGCGTACAGCGAACCGGATCAGACCGACGCGGATCGGCAATCGCGGGAATTCCTCCCGAACTGATGGAAGGCCAACAAACTCTGCTGGAGCAAATGAATCGCATGCTCGGCGAGTGGGAAGAGATTCAAGCGGGCCCGATGCTCAGCCGCATCGAGTCGCAAATCTCGGAACTGAAGGACTTGGTTTCCTCCGGTCCGCCTCTGAGCAACGCCGGCAATGCCCGATCAAAGACCGATTCGACAGCCAGTTCTGTGATCACCCCCGCTCAACGTCCAGCCCAAGCATCCCAGGAGCCGACACCGTCTGGCTGGGAAGCGATCAAAGCGGCCATGCTGGCGAATGAATCACTCGGCACGCCGACGAATGCTCCGATGCCGGGACCGACAAGCTCAGGCACTGGTGCGTTGGAGCCCTCAGCGACTCGCAGCAGCAATGTGTTACTGGCTAATTCCTCGTCATCAGTGCTCATGGAGCTGCCTCCCACATTGCCCGATCCGCCGCCGTTTGTTGATGTCGAACAACTCGCGATCGAAGAGCTGCGCGAAGCGGTTCAACTCCGTGACGAATACATTTCGATGCTGATTCGTCGCATCGTGGCCCAAGACCAGTCTACGCGATTGCCGGACTGGGAAACGCTCAATCACGTTCCTTCCGAATTGCGAAGCGAACTCGAAAGTCTGCGTCAGCAGTTGCAACAGAAGTTGCGCATCGCCGAAGTGGACTTGTCACTGCAACGAGCGCGGCTCGCTCGCGAGGATGCCAAGCTACAAGTCAAAGCTGATCTGGTCACACGACAAATGCGACAACTGGGGCTAACGACAGAAGACGCGATTCCGTCAGCGACCTCCGTGTCAAACCGGTCGGCCGACGGTCAACAAGGCCGTCGCTGGTTGCAGTTCTTACAGCGATCTGCCGCCACAAGTCATCCCGCCGAAGGATCGTAACTCTCGGCTTATTGTTGGAAGCCTGTTGGCAAAACGTTCGGCTCACGTCGCGAGGACGTTGATGCCGTTGGCCCGTTGTCGTTGCTGGTCTGCGGTCTCGTGTTGATTGGCGCGGCCTGCGGACTCGGTGGCACATCTCCCGTTTGAGCGCGGCGTGTGTCGCTTGGTTGCTGCGGAAACGTTCGGATGGTCGTGATGATTTCTTTTTGTTGATCGAACTTGGCACCAGTCGGTAGTTCAAGCGTCAGGAGCATTTGTCGCACGACGCGCGATTGAATCGGCAGGCCCGATTCGCGGTCGATCGTACATGTGCCGTAACAGTGTCCGTTGCGCAGCGACATCTTCTCGGTGAGCCCCAGCAACTGTTGTGAACTGTTACTGACTCGCTCAATTTTGGCCGGCACGATATTGCCGAAAAGTTCCAAATTGGCGTATCGCTGATTGAGCGATTCAAGCTTAAACATCGTGTCGATAGTCATCGGAATCGGTCGGCCGATCTGTCGGTTCTTGCGCCACGTGTCGCCGACTTTCACCGAACCGCCCGCATCGCGCGAGTCAATGTTGTACGGCAACATGCCGATGCTGTCGTCCACAAAATTCGCGATTCCTTCATCCTCTTGCGAGGCGACCAACTTGTTGAGCAACTCTCGCTGCTGGCTGGGAGGTGCGAATCGCGCACAACGCTTCAAGAACGCATCGAACTCGATCACTTTCACGATATGATTGTCGGCACCTAGGAAGAATGCGAAGCCGTTGTCCACCAAGCCTTGATAGACCTGAGCCGCTTCTGGAAGAGTTCGCTCCGGGACAGACGAGTCATAACGCACTTTCTCGCCAGCGATGTCATGCTCGTACCGCACTTGTTGATACCGTACTCCGAGCCGCTTGACGCCGTCGGTGATATCTTCAACCTGAATGGCGAGCGTCATCGTCAGCATCGACGTGCTCTCGATCGGTGCTCCCCCCTTACCGGAGATCTGCTTCAATCGCTGCTCAACGGTCTTGATGAGTGGAAAGCGATCGCCCACCTTCAAACGCAATTCGAGTGTTTCGCTCTTCAAATCTTTTGCCGAAGTAAGCGTGACGCGATCGGTTGAGTCGCTCGAACCATTCAGTTCGGACACACCCTCTTCCGCATCGAACTCACTGACGGCCACTTCTTTTTGGCCGCAACCAGCCAGTCCGAACAATAATCCGCAGCCGCATAACACGACCCACAGTGCGTGACGTTTCATCATTTGGCCCTCAACTCATCCATGACGAGAAGGCATTCGCGTCACCGCAGCGGTTGACGTTTCACCAAAAACATTGCGGCGATCTTCGATCCCTCGAAAAGGCGGCGGAACATAGCAGCCCTCGCCAAGAGGGCAAAGAGGTCTTCCGTTTCAGGTTGGTCTCAGACGCGACGCCCCAACGTCGGACAGGCGGCTCACCTGTGATTTCGCCAAATCAACCAGCCGGCGAGTCGCCTGCCCTACGATTTCAACACGCGACTCCGTTCTGTCACAGAACCTCAAAGACGTCGTACTTTCGCTCCGGTGGCCGACGTGAGCATGGTCAGATTCTCTTGAAACAACGCATCGCCGTTACCGCGCCAGGCGAGAAAACGTTTGTTGCGAGCGGTGATCACCCACAACTCGAAGTCTCCCGACAACCACGGCCAAATCCACTTCAACCCGCGTTCGGTCAGCCAAGCCATCGCTCCGAAGAGAACCCAGTCGAACATATTCATCTCGCGACGTAGTCCGGTTTCAACTTCCACGACGAACTTCAATTTGACTCGTTCCGACTTCAGTGGCACGAAGGCGACAAACATTTGAGCGATTAGGCCGTGTTGACATTCACGCGAG
>JAYUFI010001045.1:0-8559 GCA_043738805.1 Planctomycetaceae bacterium
CATTGATGTCTGCGCTCCGTTCGGCGAATTCGACGCCGAAAAGATCAAGAAAGCCCCGAAGGAAGGGGCCGCAGCGCCCGATGCCGGGCAGGTGGCTGCAGACAAAACGAAGCACATCGCTCACACGCACATGTTCGCGCAGTCGATCGAAGCGGCGAAATTCCGCTTCGTCAGCACCGGCGGCGGAACATGGCCGTCGGGCAATCTGCGGATGGGCGAACTGGTCTTTCACGGCGAACGGCTCGGTGCTTCGCATCCCGACGTGATCGCGAAAAAGCCGCTGGCCGTGCTCTTTGATGAGGACGAATCGGAGCTCCGTTCCAGTTTGAAACACGGCCACAATCCGCAGTTCGACTTTCTGTACGACGGCGCATTCTCCGGCGGCAAAGCGTTGTCGCTGAAGAACGCGGGCAACGCCGCCGCTCTGTGGCGACCACCGTTCGGCCATGCGATTCCGAATTGGAACTTCGAGATCGTTGAGTCACCGCAACCGGGCCAATACCGCTGGCTGCAATTCGCGTGGAAGGCCACGTCACCGAAGACAACCGGCATTGGCCTGCTCATCGGCCGCAATTATCCGGCTGGCGGTTATGCCGTCACGTGCGGCCAACAAACGATCCGCGATGGAGCGATCGCCACCAAACAGACCAACGGCCCCGTCCCCACCGAATGGCAAACGGTCACGATTGATCTGTGGTCGTTATCACCAACCAAACCGCTGACCATCCAGTCGCTCACGTTGCATAGCACCGGTGGCGGAGCGGCATTCGACCGCATCGTTTTGGGACAGGATGAGAAAGACTTGCCAACAACCAAACAAAAGCCCTGATTGACAATCTCTGTGTTTCAAGAAGACACGGGGAACAGAACCAACATTGATCTGTCAAAGGCGATCTGACGCCACCGGCTCAAACTGCCCTGCCAAGCGGACCATCGCTTCAGACGGGTTCATGTTGAAGAGCGCGCGGCCGCTGGTTTTCCAACGGCCTTTTTCAAAGTGGAACACTGCCGCCGCTTCCCGCAACGTATCGACGTGAGTGATCCCTTCCATATCGCCACCAGCGATCGCCTCAAATCGCAGATTGACGGCGACAAACGCGGTGAGCAGACCCGTGTCGCACGCGCGTGCGTAAGTCACTTCACTGAGCCAGTCGCAATCGAGCCACTTCAAACCACGCGGCTTTCCCGATGACCGAGCTAGATCAAAGAACTTCGCTTCGAGTTGTTCTCGTTGTATCGGAAACTGACGCATCGCCTGTTCGGCAGCGTTTCGACGGCGAGCGTTGAACCACGGTCGTCCAATCCAGCGCGTGACCGCCGCTCCGATCAACACACTTCCCAAACCAGCTAGCAACAACCAAGCGATCATTTGCGCGGACATGTCTCATCACTCCAGGGACGCGAGTCACCAACATATTACGGTGCGAGTCGCGAGCATCAAGTTGGTCGCGAAGAAGTTTTTGAGTTCTGCCAAGAGCTTGCATCTCTCTCGCGGAACATTTCGGGAAAGCTGACGCCACCCGGCTCACCCCAAAACGTCATTCATGGCGCACCAACTCTAACCTCTAACTCGATCAGCCGAGCGGCACTCGATCCGTCGGCAAAATGAGATGAAATGTCGTGCCTCGCGGCTGAGCGGGTTCGTATTTCAGTTCCCCGCGATGCCGCTCGACCACGACCGTGTGGCACAGCGACAAACCCAAACCAAGACCTTCGGACTTTGTGGATTGAAAAGCTCGGAACATGTTCTGTCGGATGATCTCCGGCATCCCACAGCCGGAATCTGTAATCGTCATCCGCACAAATCCCCGGCGATCGTTGCCAATCGTCACCACTATTTTGCGTTCGTTCTCAGGCGTTTCCGCCATCGCTTCCAAAGAATTGCGAAACAAGTCCAACAAGACTTGAGTCA
Source organism: Planctomycetaceae bacterium (assembly GCA_043738805.1). Taxonomy (GTDB): domain Bacteria; phylum Planctomycetota; class Planctomycetia; order Planctomycetales; family Planctomycetaceae; genus SXKJ01. The sequence continues at coordinate 1,913 of JAYUFI010001045.1, forward strand.
TCTCCGCGCGGTCAGCATAGACTTTCGGCAGTGACGACGGCGCATCAATTTTGATCGGCACATCGCTCCATTGACGGTTCAGTCGCACCAAACGACTCGCATCACCCACCAACGGAGCCAAATCGATTAAGCGTCGCTCGGTCTCGTGGCGTCGCGACAAATCTTCGAGTCGCATTATCCGTTTAATTCCCTTCTGAGCCTGCGACAGAAGAAACTCAAATTCCTTGCCGAACTCTTCCGCAGAAATCGTTTCACGAGCAGCGAGGCGATTCAACATCGCGGTTGTCGATAGGTCGATCGCGCCGATCGGGTGTTTCAAATCATGAGCGACACCGGCCACAAATTCGCCGAGCAACCGCAGTCGCGCGGTGTGAAATAACTCTGCATTGAGCTGCCGCAACTCTGCTTCTGCCTTACGCCGCTCCGTGACATCAACAGCGCTCGCCAACCAGGCATGGCGACCCTCCAATCGAATCGGCGTCACGGTGAGTTCGACATTTCGCTTCTCGCCACTTTTGGTGAACAGCGAAACTTCGCGCTGCCACGACTTCGCATGATCTGCCGGCAGTCGCAGATGCCGGAGCACTTCCGTTCGTTCGGCGTCCCGCAACAAGTCGAGGAAGTTCGTCTGCTGAAGTTCTTCCAGCGAATAACCGCTGACGGCAATCATCGCCGGGTTCACATACAGCGGAAGCTGATCGCGTTGAATCGTCACCAGCGCGGGAATCGCCTCTGCCAACACGCGGAACTTTTCCTCGCTTTCACGAAGCTGCTGTTCCGCCTTGCGTCGCGCGGTGACGTCGCGAGCAATCATCAACTGGGCCTGATGCCCGAAAAAATCAATCACCGAAAACGTCACGTTGACGTCAATGATCACGCCATCGCTACAGCGATAGTGAGCATCGAAATCAGCCGTCTTGGACTTCGTCACCGAAAGGACTGAACTTTCCAATGACAACGTCGAGTCCCAGGTATCAAGCTCGAAGTCGTTTCGATGTTTTCCGCGCAGATCGTCTCGCGAATAACGCAACATCTCTGGAAACCGATTGTTGAATTCCAACAATTCTTCCGTATCCATGTCGATCACAAAGACCGCATCAGGCGAGTTCTTAAAAAGAATCTGATAGCGCACATCAATCTTTTGCAGCGATGCAACCGCCTCACTTCGTTCATCCATCAAAGCGGCTGTCAGCAACGTCGTCACGCTGAAAACGATCGAGTTCCCCAACACCAAAATCAGCGTGGAGAAAACGAGAACACCTCCGTCTCGAAGGAATGGTCCACGATCATGCGACGCCGCGAAGACAGACATCACTGAGATCGCGAATGTGCAAAGACTGTTACCTCGCGCGCCCCAACGGACTAACGCCCAAAAGCAAACAGGCACCACCAAAACGACATCCGGAATCGGCAAACTTTGAGCACCGATGTTTCTGGCAAACGTCCAGAACGCCAAGCCGCCCATGACGACAACAAACAGAACGAACTCCCACCAACGAGAAATCGTTTTTTGACTGCTCCAAGACCAATTCCACCAAGCGAACCCCATTGGCGCAATGAGCAAGATCGAGAGCGACTGGGCCAACCAACGAATGACAAACAATTCACCGAACACAGTTCCCCACTGAGGTGTGCCCCATAACATCACAACAGTACCGAGAAGTGCGCTCATGGCCGGTGTCACCAACGAGCTAGACACCACGAACTTCAACGCGTCGGCCAATCGTGTTCCCGGATTCCGTCCGAAGACCACACGGCGCACGAGCCAAACACCGAACACCAGAGTGGCCACTTCCGCAACCGCGATCGCGACTGCGGGGATCACTCCGGTTGGCAACGGTGTCACCCACGCCGTCAGCAAACTGCTCAGCAACACCACCGGCCAACGATCTAATCCTCGATACCACAGCACCAAAAAGCTAATGCCGATTGACGGACGAAAACATCGCACCGGCAATTCCGCGACGTCAAGGAGTGAACCAATCCACTCCGCAGTCACCAGTGCCAACGTGATCAAAACCAATTCCCAAAAACACGTCGGCGACCTCCAGAGCGGGATGTTGTTTGACTCACCACGCAGTGAAACAGATTTCGATGAACGTGAATCGTGACGGTCTAGTGGCAAGTGGCTGCGACTCATGAACACACGCCCCTTCACTCACGCCTTGGTTATCGCAGCTTGTCAATCAACGCCTGCGGCGTGAATCGGTAGACCGCCACCGCCGTGATCGACACGAACGCAAGCCACAGGCAGACGTCGAGCAACAGCGATTGAGTGATGCGGCGATCCAATTTGCGATAACGGAAATAGATCGTCGCCCCGGAAATGATCGGCAGCATCAACGCCTGGGCCGAGCCGCCGAACACCACCATCCAGGCCGGCTCCTTGAACGCTAGGAACAGCACCAGTGCGATCACCGGAAACACCAGCGACAAACGGTGAATCACCTTCGCTCGTTGCTCCGGCGCGGTGTAACGCACAGCACCCGAAAGGCTGAGGAAATCCGCCACCAACCGCGAGTTGCCAGCACACGACAAATACAGCGTCTTGAAGAGCACTGCTCCCGCACCGATCAGAAACACCACCTCGGTCCAAATGCCAAAGGTGTCCACGAACATGTGCGACAACGTCGCGATCATGTCCTTCCCTTCCGGCTTCAGACCTTGAGCGTGCAGCACCGTTGCCCCCATGAAGTAAAACGCCAGCGTCGAGATCGTGAAGACGATCATGCTGACCCACGCATCCAAGTGCATCACCCGAATCCAGCCACGAGCCCGTCTGGCCCAGGCGTCGCTCTCATCGCAACGGCCCGCATAGCGCGCGTAGCCTTTCTCCAAACACCAGTACGGATAGTAAAACAACTCCGACGCACCGACGCCGGTGATCCCGAACACGCTGAAGGCGGCCGCGACTCCGGCGGACGGCAAACCAAATTTCAGACCGTTCGCAACTTCCGGCCATAGGATCGGAAATTTGGTGAACGGCAACGCGCAGGCCGAACCGACCGTGATCAGCGTCACTCCCACCACCAGCGCCGTCGTGATAATTTCGATCCGCCGGTAACTGCCGCTCCACAACAACCCGATCGCCACCACGCAGGTGAGCACCGCCCACGGAAACTCCGGCCGGCCCTTGATCGCTGTCGCCAGCCACGGAGCAAATCCGTCAAACGTTGCCGCGATCTGTACCGACACCGTTGGGAACGCGAGGTTCAACGATTGCCCCACCGTCCCAGTCATCGCTCCGAGCTGAAAGATGGTCGACAGCATCATGAACAGCCAACACCAAGCAATCCAATGAGCCCCCAGACGCGGCCCGGCGAGTTCGTTGATCGCTCCCAGCGTCGGCTTTCCCGACGAGATGGCGTAACGCCCCAGCTCGATTTGCACGAAGACCTTGATGACGCAGCTAAACAAAATTAGCCACAAGAAAACAAAGCCGTGTTCCGCCCCCAGCTTCGTCGTCAGCAACAACTCCCCTGACCCGACGATCGTCCCGGCCAGAATGATTCCCGGCCCGATCTTTCTCAGAGCGGCCCACAACGAAACCGGTGGTTCTTGAATCGCCTCGTTTGGCAGGGCATACGGATCGTACTCAGCAACTTCAGACATGAGCGGTCTCTCTCCAAAAACGAAATAGGTCCGCACATGTTCCAAGCTTGCGTGAGCAAAGCAAGCAACACGCTGACTTCAAACTAACCCGCAGCGTCAGCGAGGGCGAACGCACCAACACGCTTTGAATTCAGAGTCACGTGGAGCACTCGCCATCGTTGACGCTGCGGGTTACTTTCCGAATGCGCCAGGTATTTTCCGTTCGTGCTCCGCTGCCATCTCCGCCGTGACTTTCGAGGTTGAAATACTTCCGACGCGGGAGGCCAGTGGACCTGCCCAAGGAGGTTAAGAGTGGGGCTGATGGCTTGACACGGGACAGCCTCCTGAGAACCAGGCCGCAGGCCTGGGGGGGTTGGCGGTTGTAAAACACTTCGATGGACTCGAACAAGCTCGCGCGAGCTTCCGTCCGAGTTTCATAAACTTCGTGATGCACCAGCTCCTTACTTCAAGGTCGCGAAGAAGCTCTCGGCCGGAGCGATTTGAGGACTATCGCCCTCGGCCTTCATCCTCGCTGATCGCTCGGCGGCCTCAGTTGATTCTCAGCAGTCACTGCGGCGGCTCATGCGGCATTCGATCCCGCGAGTCGTCAGCGTGCGTTGAGAGTGCTCGCTGGCGTACTGCACCGGAGTCACTTGGCTGTACTCTGAAGACATGCAGCACGGAGCCGACATCGACGGCGTGAAGACCATCAACCCATTCAAGACTGAGATCACTCACGAGACTCCGTCCGTCCATTCTGAGATGCTATGGTGTTGAGGAAGACTCGTCGCGCGGTAAAGGGAGCCACACGCTGTTTTACAAACAGTTTGAGAACGGCGAATTCACGTGCCCGATCCCGACTCACGGCAAGGACGTGAATCCCGCCTACGTGAAAGGTACCCGTCGTAAGTTTCGCCTCACACCCGCAGATGGCGTTTCCGACGACGAGTTCTTTGCCCAAATGTAGACGAGAGATGTTTTGTCGGTGAAGCGAATGAAGTTCGTGGGCGACGGCGTTGACGTTCAGTGAGTGTCGAGCGATCGACTTTGCTGGCGTTCGTGGCGTGGACTCCTTGACCAGTGTCTTCCTCGCGAAATTGTTACTTCCCAATCGCCTATCGAAACGCGGCGGCATGACGACGCTGAATACTTCTGAGAACGCAATCGGTCCTTTCGTGGCTCGCTGGCAGGAGTCTGGCGCGGCGGAGCGAGCGAACTATCAGCTCTTTCTCTCCGAGTTGTGCGAGGTGCTCGACTTGCCCAGGCCGGAGCCGACTCGGCCGAAGGTCGATGACAACGCCTATGTCTTTGAACGGGACGTCACGTTCCAGAATTTGGACGGGACGACGAGCATTGGCCGGATTGACCTCTACAAGCGCGGCTGTTTCGTGTTGGAGGCCAAGCAAGGGAGCCAGCAAGTCGTTGAGGAAGAGTTTGAACTCACGGCGAAGCCCGCCAAGCTCAAGAAAGGGACGGCGGTTCGCGGGACCAAGGGTTGGGACGATGCGATGCTCAAGGCGCGGGGGCAGGCGGAGCAATACGCTCGCGCCTTGCCCACGGACGAGGGTTGGCCGCCGTTTCTGATCGTGGTCGATGTCGGGCACACGATCGAACTGTTTGCCGACTTCACGCGGTCGGGACGAGCCTATCTGCCGTTTCCCGACCCGGCGACGTTTCGCATCGCGTTGCCGAAGCTCGCCGACACTGAGCAGCAAGCGACGCTGAAAGCGGTTTGGACCGATCCGCTGTCGTTGGACCCCAGCCGGCGCAGTGCGAAGGTCACGCGAGAACTGGCCGATCGTCTGGCGGAACTCGCCAAGTCGTTGGAGGCGTCCAAGTACACGCCCGCTCGCGTTGCGCAATTCTTGATGCGCTGTCTCTTCACGATGTTCGCGGAAGATGTTGAGTTGATCCCGCGTGACAGCTTCAAGACTCTCTTGGAACGGTTGCGAAGCAAGCCGCAAAACTTTCCCGACATGGTCTCCGCGTTGTGGCGAACGATGGACACCGGCGGATTCTCGACCGTGTTGGAAGAGAAAGTGCGTTGGTTCAACGGCGGGTTGTTTGAAGACTGCGAAGCCCTCCCGTTGACGCTCACGCAACTGGAATTGCTGTTGGAGGCCAGCAAGTCCAACTGGCGGGAAGTCGAGCCAGCGATTTTCGGGACGTTGTTGGAGCGGGCGTTGGACCCGGTCGAACGTCACAAGCTGGGAGCACACTACACGCCGCGAGCCTATGTCGAACGGCTGGTCATGCCGACGATCATTGACCCGTTGCGTGCGGAATGGGATGCCGTGCGAGCGGCAGCGGTCACGCTGGCGAAGCGCGGCGAAACCGCCGAAGCCGTTTCGACCGTGCGAGATTTTCATATCCAACTGTGCGAGACGAACATTCTCGACCCCGCGTGCGGTAGCGGAAATTTTCTGTACGTCGCGTTGGAGCATCTCAAGCGTCTGGAAGGCGAAGTGCTCAACACGCTCCGCGATTTTGGATTCCAGCAAATCGAATTGCGAACGGTGAACCCGGAACATTTTCACGGGATCGAAGTCAACCCGCGAGCGGCGGCGATTGCCGACTTGGTGTTGTGGATCGGTTACTTGCAATGGCATTTGCGAACGCGCGACCTGTCGCAGCTTCAAGAGCCGATCATTCGGAAGTTTCACAACATCGAATGCCGTGACGCCGTGCTGGCGTGGGACAGTGTGGAAGAGGTGCGCGACGAGCAAGGTCGCCAAATGCGAGCTACGCAATGCCTCACGCTCTTCTTGAGCGGAGAGAGTGGGAATCGAACCCCACGGCGCGCCGATCTCCGTGGCAGTGTATAACGTTGCTGCGCCACCACGGCGTGGATCGCTCTCCGAAACTAGAGAGCGGAAGCAAACAACATGTAGAAAAGCTGTCTTGCTTGCAGTTCAACTGCATTTTTCCAAAAACTCATCAACCGTGAGGCCAGCATCACTGATAAGCCCCTTAAGTAGCCCCCTCTTCAGAGGGTCATGGCCATGCACGGGAACCGACAGCAAATCTCTGTGCCCGTCCTTTTTCATGACGTGATG
>JAYUFI010001046.1:0-1159 GCA_043738805.1 Planctomycetaceae bacterium
CAGTGAGATAGCTACTTCCCTGGTTTGTAGATTTGGTCGAACACGCCGCCGTCGTCGAAGTGTTCGGCTTGAGGTTTCTTCCAGCCGCCGAAGGCGTCGTTGATTGAGATCAGTCGTAGCTTGGCGAAGCGGTCGAGGTACGACTTCTCGACTCCTTCGATTTCGATCGGCCGATAAAAATGCTTCGCCGCGAGGTTTTGGCCGGCGGGTGAATACAGAAACTGCAAATACGCTTCGGCGACGGCCTTCGTACCGTGCTTCTCTGCGACGCCATCCACGACCGCGACCGGTGGTTCGGCCAACATGCTGATGCTTGGTGTGACGATCTCAAACTTGTCCTTGCCCAACTCCTGAGCCGCCAGCAAAGCCTCGTTTTCCCACGCCAGCAGCACGTCGCCGATCTCGCGCTGCACGAACGTGTTCGTCGCTCCGCGAGCCCCCGAATCGAGCACCGGCACGCGACGAAACAACTCAGTGACGAATTGACGAGCCTTTTCATTCGCAGCCGCCACCGCTTCTTTTTGCGATTCATCGGTCAGCTTACTGAGGTCACCCAACTCCTTGTCCAAGACGTAAGCCCAGGCCGCGAGATAATTCCAGCGAGCACCTCCGCTGGTCTTCGGATTCGGCGTGATGATTTGCACGTCCCCCTTAATGAGATCCGGCCAATCCTTGATCCCTTTCGGATTTCCTTTCCGCACAAGAAACACAATCGTGGATGTGTACGGCGAACTGTTGTGTGGCAGACGGCTCTGCCAATCCTCCGGAAGTGTCTTGCCTTTCTTGGCGATGACGTCGATGTCATAAGCCAGAGCGAGCGTGACGATGTCCGCCTCCAACCCGTCAATCACCGCACGAGCTTGCTTGCCCGATCCGCCGTGCGATTGATCGACCGAGACTTTGACGTTGTTCTGCTTGAGGTACTCGGCCGCGAAGGCGTCGTTGAACTCGTGATAGAACTCTCGCGTCGGGTCGTAAGAGACATTCAACAGCGTGACAGACTTCGCCGCCCCGCCGCCCGTGCTGGTGGCCACCGAGGATGACTCGGAACAGCCGGCCGTAGCGATCAATGCGGCAGCCATCAGCGATTGGAACCAGCGAGTCAGTCGAGCGGGGATCATGGCGAGAGATCTTTCAGGAGGATGGGCACTCTTGCCCG
>JAYUFI010001047.1:0-8541 GCA_043738805.1 Planctomycetaceae bacterium
CGCTTGTGAAACGCAGGACGTTTGGGACGAGGTAACTCATGCTGCGTCATGTTTGATCGGCGAACCCAATACGCTGAACAGTCCGGCTTACACCGCAACTGGATGTTGTTCTTAAACGAGATGCGGCCAGCGTTCTATCGCGATGACGTGGAAAATTCATCTGCTGGAAGTAACTTCGCCCCGGCTAACCAATTTCTGCATTTGAATAAACTCATCAATTTTGGGCGAGAGTTTCCTCTCATTCATCCGCAGGCCGACTTTGCCATCCGCAGGAAATGATCCTTGGACGGAGTTCCTGCGGATGGCAAAGCCGATCTACGGATGAAAAAAATCAGTCGTCAATCGCTCGCTCAGCTTGAATCAACAGGACAGAGTCTGTCGTCCAAAACCAGAGTGACCGAGTCGTTCTGGCGTCACAAGCGGCTGCTTGAAGGGGTACATCAGCAGCACTATATTCGCCACGCTCTTTCATTCTTAGGAGAAACAGGACAATGCCGGAGGTCGTCGAACTGCGCGAGGTCACTGACCGGCGCGATGTCATTCATCGCGCGATGCAGCGTTTATCCGCCGGTGAATTGGTCGTGCTTCCTTCCGAAGCGGGTTCCGTTGTTGCCGGCTTCACGTTGGTTGAGAGCGCGAGTCCGCTTTTGGCGCGCGTCAATTTCGCCGAGTCTCCCGTCATTCTGCTGTTGCGATCGTCGGAAGAGCTTGCCGATTACTTGCCACAACTTTCGCCCGTCGGACTTCGGTTCGCTCGACGTTGTTGGCCGGGGCCGCTGGTGATTCGAGCCTCTGCGAATTCAGCAAGCGGATTTCTGTCATCTCTGCCGCAAGAAACTCGATCGACACTCATCAACGACGGTGAGTTGTCCGTCCGAGTTTCCAGCCATCCGGTTCTCAGCGAAGTCGGCAAACTGCTGCGTGGTCCGCTGATGATCCGCGAGCTCACGCAGATACCCTCGAACGAAGAACTCGATCGGCCTGATTGGCAACAAGTGAAGTTAGTTGTCAAAGAAGGTTCCGCAGCAACACCGATCGTTCCGCCGCCGAGTCCGTCAACGATAGCCACCTCGACATCAACATCAATCGTCCGCATTGGCGCGAACGATTGGAACGCCGAGCGAATCGGCCTGCTCAATGAAAACAAACTGCAAGTGTCGGCGTGCGAGTTGATCGTTTTCGTTTGCACGGGCAACACCTGTCGCAGCCCGATGGCCGAAGCCCTGTTCCGAGACATGTTGGCCAAGCGATTGAACTGCTCGCATCAAGACCTGACAAAACGCGGCTACATCATCGCCTCGGCGGGGCTCGCGGCAGATTATGGATGTCCAGCCAGTCCGGAATCCGTTGAGATGATGCGACGGTGCGGTCTCGACTTGCGAGCCCATGCCAGTCAGCCCTTGACCGATCGACTGCTCGAACAAGCCGACCACTGCTACACATTAACAAATCAACATCGCAATTTGATTTTGGGGAGCCATCCAGAGTCGGCAGCTCGCGTACAAGTTCTCGCACGTGACGGAAAAGATATCTCCGATCCGATCGGCGGAGGCTGGAATCACTACGCGGCCTGTGCCGAAAGCATCGAGCAGCAGTTGGCCAAGATCCTCGACGAACTGCTGTGAAGTTCCGACAATCCCGCAGCACTAGTCTCCGAGATTTCACCTCCTTGATCCGAGTGACCATCATGAAAATCGCCGTTGCCAGCGACCATCGCGGCGTCCACGTGAAGCAAAAAATTCTCCGTCAGTTGGCCGACATGGGGATCGAAGCGATCGATCTCGGCCCAGCGAACACCGACCGAGTGGACTATCCCGACTACGCGGCCAAAGTCGCCAACGCGATCACTGATCATCAAGTCGATCGCGGCATCTTGGTCTGTGGAACCGGCATCGGCATGAGCATCGCCGCCAATCGCTATCACGGCGTGCGAGCCGCTCTTTGCCACGACGACATGACCGCAGAAATGAGCCGTCGGCATAACGACTCGAACGTGTTGTGTCTCTCTGCGGACTTGCTCGGCGAACAGCTCATCACACGCATGACTGAGGTCTGGGTGAAGACGCAGTTTGAAGGAGGCCGACACCAGGTGCGACTGGATCGGCTTGAGCAAAACGCGAATGACAATCAATAAGGCGACGCAGCCGCAAAAGTGTGGCACGACGTTCCGCGTCATGAATTACGACGCGGAGCGTCGCACCACAATGTTGTCATAAAAACAACGCCTTCGGCGATAACGACATTGGAGGAGACCGTCATGGATACGAACTCGCTGAAATACGCGAAGACTCACGAGTGGCTGCACATCGCAGGGGACGTCGGCACAATCGGGATCACCGACTTCGCGGTGAAAGAACTCACCGACCTCGTTTATGTCGGACTGCCAAACATCGGCAAGAAGTTGACCAAAGGGGAAGTCTTCGGCGAGATCGAAAGTGTGAAAGCCGTGAGCGACTTATACGCTCCGGTTTCAGGCGAAGTGCTCGAAGTAAATTCGAGCTTGCCCAATGACCTCGATGCACTTTCGCAAGACGCCTTCGGACGCGGTTGGCTCGTCAAGCTGCGACTCAGTAATCCGTCTGAAACGGCCTCACTGCTCGATGCTGCCGCCTATCGCCAAGAATGCGCGACCGGTCATTAAGCATTAAGCTACGAAAACGCGAATACCGAAAGCGAGTCCTCTTCTGTGGCGTACCTCTTCAATACTCCCGATCAACAGTCCGAGATGCTCAGGGCCGTCGGCGCGGCGTCAGTCAATGAACTGTTTGATCAAATTCCGAAAGAACTACGACTCGATCGTCCGCTCCAGTTGCCAACGCCGATGACGGAACTGGAACTCGAAGCTCACATGCGCGACGTCGCGAGCCAAAACGTCGGGGCATCGGGACGAATTAGTTTTTTGGGCGGAGGCATCTATGATCATTTCATCCCCGCCGCCGTCGATGCGATTGCCGGACGCAGCGAATTCTACACGGCCTACACGCCGTACCAGGCCGAAGCGAGCCAAGGAAGTTTGCAGGCGTTCTTCGAGTACCAAACGCTGATCTGCCAACTCACCGGCATGGATGTCTCAAACGCCAGCTTGTACGAGGGAGCGTCGTCGGTCGTCGAAGCGGTGTTGATGGCGATGCGCGTCACCAAGCGGCGCGACAAAGTGGTTGTGCTCGGTTCGGTCCATCCGGAGTATCGCGACACACTCAACACGTATGTCCGGCATCTCGGCTGCGAAGTCGTGACCGCTCCGACGCCGCGAGGAACCGCTGATCCGAGCGATGTTGCGAAACTTATCGACGATCGCACCGCCGCCGTCATCGTGCAGCATCCGAACTTCTTCGGCTGTCTCGAATGCCCACAAGAGATTTTTGCCGCTGCGAAAGAACGCGGAGCGCTGTCGATCTCCGTCTTCGATCCAATCAGCCTCGGCGTGTTGCGAAGCCCAACTGAAGACGGAGCGGACATCGCCGTCGCTGAAGGGCAATCGCTCGGTATTCCGCTGCAATACGGCGGGCCGTATCTCGGAATCATGGCTTGTCGCAAAGAGTTCGTGCGTCAAATGCCCGGCCGACTCGTCGGCGAGACAGTCGATCGCAACGGCAAGCGTTGCTTTGTACTCACGCTGCAATCCGCTCGCGAACAACACATCCGCCGCGAGCGAGCGACCTCCAACATCTGCACAAACCAAGGTCTGCTCGCATTGCGAGCAACCGTCTACCTTTCTCTGCTCGGCCCACAAGGTTTGCGCGAAGTCGGCGAGCTCTCATGCCGGAAAGCTCATTACGCTGCCGAGCAATTGGCGACACAAGCCGGTCTCGAACTCCCCTTCCCCGCTCCGTTCTTCAAAGAATTCGTCGTGTGCTGCTCAGGCAACGCTGCCGAAGTTGCCACCCGTGCTCGAGCCGCCGGCTTCGACATCGGCCCAGCCCTGAATCGCTTTCCGACACTTGCCACAGAACACGAAACGTCCGCCAACAATTGGCTACTGGTCGCCGTCACCGAATCGCGCACGAAAGCGCAAATCGACGGACTGGTCAATGCGATTCACACAATCGTCTAACGCCGATCATCGTCGAGTTCGCCGTGCGCCATTTTGCGAGGAGTTCCTCCGGTGTTTCGGGGAGGTTTCGGCAAGGTTCGTTTAACCGCCAGCCGCAGGCGTGCGCGTTTCGGAGCGTTCTCCATTTCAGTCGCGTTTCAAAAAGCGCATGCCTGCGGCGTGCGTTTATACGTTCAAACCACAGAGGCAGATGCTGCGATGGTGGAGCTGGCTCAAATGGGCCGGCGTGAAGGTTGGCGGTTCGTGACTTGGGATTTCTGTCACGGCCTTGGTTCCAATGGATTCGAAATCGACTCCCTACTCGCGCCAACGATTGGAGACCCGGTAGCAGCATTGATGGCGGTGCCGAAGTTGGGAAGCCAACCGGGCACGACGCTGCTCGCGCTGCGCGGCTTTCATCGGTTTCTGGATCGGCCCGACATGGTGCTGACGTTGGAGCGGCAGTTGACGGCGGCTCGTGGTCTTCGCCTAGTGCTCATCATTCTGGCTCCGGTGGTGAGCCTGCCCGTCGAATTGGAACGGCAGCTTGTTGTCATCGAACACGGACTGCCGGCGCGAGCGGAGTTGGTCCAAATCCTCCGCTGAGTGACCGCCGAATCGGAACGGACTCCGTGGAGTTTGACCCTGGAATCCGTGCTTGATACTGCTGCCGGGATGACTCGGCGCGACGCTGAGATGGTCTTTCGCTTGTCGATGGTCCGTGACCGCCGCGTGACGCCGCAATCGGTGTCGTCCATCCGCGCCGAGATGCTGACTTCTGGCAGCACCGCTCCATCCACACAGGCATCACCTTCATGTCCCCAACAGAACTCCCTCGATTGAAAGCAGACCATTCGATGTGTCGGGTAACGCGGATTGACATTCGGCAATCTGACGATCTTCCGTGCGTTCGACTGCTATTCGACCGCTGCTCGATGCCGTTGGTCGTCACGCTCCAGACGGCGACTTGGCGACCGCCTGTGTTTCTCTGCCGACTGCCAAACGAGCCGAGCACGTCAAAACGAACGCTCCAAAGAATCCTGCGAGGCGGACAGCAGCGAGGCCAACGCCGAAAGCGCCATGCTCGCCGCTGATGCCGGCGACTCTCTTCGTTCCATAATCGCTCGCTGCCGCTGGGTCGCCTCGTCGGGCGGCCCAGCGGTGGCTTTTCCTTATTCATCAGCAACGGGGCGGGGATGATCACACAGGCCCGAACATGCGAGGCTCGCTTTCGCAGAGAATCTTGCGGGCTTACGCTGGTGTGAGAGAACAACATCCGCGATTCGCATCCCACCGAAATCGAATGCTTCCATGAACGACCTCCTGAAGACCGCGACGGCCGAGTTGGAGCGGTTTCTTTCCGAGAGCCTTCCAAAAATCTCGGATGAATGGTGGACGAAGCACGTCATTGATCGGCTCTCGTTCCAGCAGCAAAGGTTGGCACAAGAGCGGCGATTCACCGCATTGCGAGACCTGGATTTTGCGGCGCTGTTGCGCGTGCTCGACCAGAACTGGTTTGAGCTATCGAGCGCTCGGTCGCTCCCGAAAGAGGGACGCAATTGGGTGAAGGAACTGCAAACCGTTCGCAACAAGTGGGCACATCTTTCATCCCACGACGTGTCGAGCAGCGAGGTATACCGAGACGCCGACACGCTTGGGCGAATGCTCGCGATGATCGGAGCCTCGGCCGCAGCTTTGGAAACGATCGAAGCATTCAAGGCCAACGCGGTCGCGGTGCTTGCATCGAAGGCACCGGCCAAGGCCGTCGCGCCGCCGGCGCTTCACGTTCCCGGCTCCGTGTATCAGGCCGGGGCCGATGAAAGCCCTGCCATCGAGCCGACGACGAGGAACCAGACAAGTGCTCTGTTCGCTGTGGGCATCCACGGTTTGTCCGTCGCCAACAAGAACGAATTGCTGTTCCAAAACGGGATCAACTTCAATGACCTGCCGCTGTGGCAAAAGCGTGGGTTCGGCGTTTATTGGGAAGAGTACGATCATCCCGGCGAGAACCCGATCACCGGGGAGAAAGTCATCGTTCGACGCAAGCGGCTTCATCGAGATTTGGAGTTGCCGGTGAAGGACGAGTATTCGACGCTTCTTCGCAACCTCGTGACACGAGCCTCGGAGAGCGAAACAAAATAATTTCCCCCCAAAGGAGCCTTCCCGATGAATATGACGCATCAACCAACTCTGAAAAAGGCCGGTGAAGGTCGCACCATTGGAGTTGTGGGCGACATCTATCGGTTTCTTGCAACTGGCGAAGACACCGACGGTCAGTATGCCCTCATGGAAGCTATCGTTCCACCGGGGGGAGGACCGCCTCCGCATATTCACAGTCGGGAGGAAGAAGGGTTCTATGTTCTCGAAGGCGAGATCACGTTTCAACTCGGCGAAGAACGATTTTTGGCCGGTGCTGGGACATTCGCAAACATGCCCGTGGGGAGTCTCCATTCCTTCAAAAACGAAAGCAACAAGCCAGCGAAGATGTTGATTTCGGTGGCTCCCGCTGGATTGGAGAAAATGTTCTTTGAGGTCGGAGTGCCACTTGTCGAAGGGACAACGACCGCTCTGCCACCCACAAAAGAAGAGATCGAGAAACTGTTGTTGATCGCACCGAACTACGGCGTCGAGATCAGGCTGCCGAGGCATTGAGAAGGGGGCATCAAAATGAATGTCGAGATCATTGACGAACCAATTCGGTTTCACCTTCATGGCATCGGGGATCTTGTCGAGAACCAGCGATGCGGCGAGGTTGGCTTGCGCTTGATGAACGAAATGTGGCAGTTGGTCAAAGGGGCCGGGATTGCCACAACGGGAATCAATCATTGGGTGTACCTGCCCAACGGAAGAATGTTTGTCGGCGTTGAACTCCGAAGTCCACAGCGGGTTCCGACTCCCGACCAGCTTGAACCGTTAGAGTTCGAGTTGCAGCGATACATGAAGCACGTCCACGTTGGGCCGTATCAAGCGTTGCCCCAAAAGTGGAAAGAGTTGAAGGCCGAACTTGCCGCTCGTGGAGAAGTCATCGGCTCGCCGTCGCTGGAGATTTACGGCCACCACTGCGACGAACCGTCCAAGTCGGAAACAACGATATTGATCGGCCTTCAACAGTAGCTTCACTCCATGTCTGAACTCATCGCCTACCACGAAGCCGGTCATGCGTTGATGGCTGTCCTGCTCGGCGGCAAAGTGAAGCACGGACGATGACGATGGCCCTGGTCGCCAAGGTGATACGCAAGTCCTTTGGCGTCGATCAAGAATCAGCGACGATGAGTTTGCGAAGATTGCCGTGCAGGTCAGCTTGGCCGGGCCGGTTGCTGAGATGATCTATTCCGGCGATCCGTATCATCCAGGCTTGGTTGCTGAATGGGCTGCCGACTGGCGTGAAGCATGGGACGCAGCAACGCCACTTCATCCCGTTGAACGGCAGCGGCTCGAATATCTGGAGCAGGTTTTGATTCAGCTTTATCACCGGCTCAAGCAAGACGATCTTTGGGCAGCACTCGCATCCTTGGCCGATAACTTGCTGGCGCACGAGACACTGGATTGCGAGCAGGTTGATGAGATCGTGGAAGACTGGTTGGGCTGAAACCCAAAACTCATTACTTGGCCGATCCACTGCCGAGCAGTCATAAAAACTGATTGACAGATCGTAATATTCCGATATATTGGAGTGATTGGAGGACATATCGTGAAAGCCAAGGCCAGCAAATTACCGAAACTCACCAGCTTGGATGCGTTGGGACAAGCGGCAGAGTGCCTCAAAACGCTGGCACATCCCCATCGGTTGCGGATGGTTCAGATGCTGCTTCGGGGGCGTTACACGGTCGGCGAACTGGCGGAGGCTTGTGAGATTCCAAGTCACATGGCTTCGGAACATCTTCGGTTGATGCAACGCTGCGGATTGCTCACTAATGAAAAGGAAGGCCGAAAGGCGTATTACCAAATCACCGAACCGCATCTGGAAAACATCATGACCTGTATCGAGCAACGGTTTGGTGGCTGAGATGGCTTTTTTGCCCACACATATCGGAATATCGAGACACGACAACCAGTGATTGCCAAGCGACCTGAAACTCGTTGGGCACGGAGGTCTCAGAAAGGCATGGCGATGGAACTCATCACCCTGTTACTCGTTTTCGCCGGGTGGTTCATTCTCCAAGCATGGGTGTTACCACGATTCGGAGTGAAGACCTGAATGAGTGGAAGCTGTGGGCCGAGTTCGGCTCCTTCAAGTTCAAGATCATCTAACCAAAGTGGCCAAGACCAATCTGACCAAGAATCGAAGAGGAGATTGACATGAGCGTCCCAGTTATCACACCGTTGAAACTTGCAGAACTCTGCAAGGATGGTCGGAGGATCGACCTGATCGACGTTCGCACGCCGGTTGAATATCGAGAGGTTCACGTCGAGTTCGCCTGCAATGTTTCGTTGGACCAACTTGATCCAGCAGCTTTGATGCAGGCTCGCAACGGCTCGGCCAACGAACCGCTTTACTTGATCTGTCG
>JAYUFI010001048.1:0-1158 GCA_043738805.1 Planctomycetaceae bacterium
GGGGACTCACGGCAAGAGCACGACGACGGCGATGGTCGCGAGCATCTTGCGCGACGGTGGCTTATCACCGAGTGCGGTCATCGGTGCGGAACTGGTCGCTCACAACGTCAGCGGTTGGGCGGGCGAGAGCGAGTTGTTCGTCGTTGAAAGCTGTGAGTATCAGAAGAATTTTTTGACACTCAGTCCGACTCACGCTGTGCTGACGGGCATTGAAGCGGATCACTTTGATTTCTTTCATGACCTCCCTGAAACGCGTGCGGCGTTTGCTGAATTCGTCAGCCGTCTGCCGGCGTCGGGGCATCTCGTCATTCGAGGCGACTGCGAAGCGACGCGCGTTGCCGCGGCGGCGAGTGTTGCTCAGATCGAAACGTATTCGTTGCAGGAGTCCTCGGACTGGTACGCGACGGACATTCGACCGACTGAGTTGGGAACTCAATTCCGACTGTTTCTATGCGGTGAAGTCGTCGCAGAGATCACGCTACGAATCCCCGGTCGTCACAACGTTTTGAACGCTGTCGCGGCGGCAGCGATTTGCTCGAATGTCGGTGTGTCAGCGGAAGCTATTCGCGAAGGGTTGCGGGGGTTTCGAGGCATTCGGCGACGCTTTGAAATTGTCGGGACGTGGAGCGGCATCACGCTGATCGACGATTACGCGCATCATCCGACTGCGGTGAAGGCGACGTTGCAGACGGCTCGCGAACAGTTTCCCGGACGTAGGTTGCTGTGTGCGTTTCAGCCGCATCAAGAATCTCGTACACGGGCGTTGTTGGCAGAGTTTGCCGAGAGCTTCGATGCGGCTGACGAAGTCTTCCTCGCACCGATCTTCACGGCTCGCGAAAAATGTCCGGAGGCGGCTGAGCAAACGAACGCGGAATTGGCCGATCGGCTGACGGCTCGCGGGCGACGAGTTCATTTGGTTTCGTCGCTTGACCGACTCACTGCCGATTTGGACGATGCCGCCCGACCTGGAGACGTGCTCCTGACAATGGGAGCTGGGGACATCAATCGGATTCAGCATGAGCTCACTCGAAGATTTCAGCGACATCATTCAACTCGATAAACCGTTGGCTTCGCTGACGTGGATGAACATCGGCGGCCCGGCGCAGTATTTCCTGCGACCGCGCGACCGCGATGAGCTGCGGCAAGTCGTCGCGTGCT
>JAYUFI010001049.1:0-1157 GCA_043738805.1 Planctomycetaceae bacterium
ATCAGTCTTGAGCGGGAAGCAAAATTGAATCAGATCAGTTCTGTGATGAGCTTGCGATCATCGACCAGATACTGCGGCCGGCCGTTCGGATCGGTGAGCGTCGCAAAGTTCGCGTCGATGCCGAGCTGATGGTAGACCGTGTGGAAGACGTTCTGAAGATGAACCGGTCGCTCGATCGGCTCTTCGCCGTTGCGATTCGTGGCACCGATCATCTGACCGTGACGCATGCCGCCTCCCGCGAGGAAGAAGAACGAGGCGCGTGCCCAGTGATCGCGACCGGCACCGCCGTTGACGCGCGGCGTGCGCCCGAACTCGCCCGACATCATGATGATCGTCTGGTCGAGCAGGCCATGCGCGTCGAGGTCTTCAATCAATCCGGTCAGCGCCTGATCGAGCGGAGGCAACTGGCGACGCATCTGGTTGAAGTTGTCGCCGTGAGTGTCCCAGCCACCGACCGAGAGCGACACGCAGCGGACGCCCGCTTGAATCAACCGCCGCGCGAGGACAAAACGTTCGTTGCCAAAGCCCTGGTCTTTGCCAACTCCGTAGCGAGCCAGCAGTCGCGGATCCTCGTTTCGCAGGTCGAGTGACTTTGCCAACTCACCCGATGTCACGATTCCGACCGCTCGTTCGGTGAAGCTATCGACGGCAGTCAGCATTCCGTGCGAATCGATGTCTCGCCGCAGTCGATCCAGCCCGGTGAGCAATCCCTTGCGATCGTCCAGCCGATTGAGATTGACCTGATTGTTGAGCGACAGATTCTGACGACCTTCGCCATCGGGTCGGAAACCCGCATTGATCTGCCCGACGAAGCCGGGCTTGGTCCAACCGGTCAGATCGACAAACGTCGGAGCGGTGCCGTGAGCCGTCGTCTGCGACGGTCCCCACAACTTCGACATCACCGAACCAATGCCCGGCCGACCACCCATCGTTCGCAACGACGATTCACTCCAGCCCGAATCACTTTGATGGGGAGCATGCTCTTCACGCAGACCAGTGATCGAACGAACGACCGAAAACTTGTCGCCCATTCGAGCCAGCTTCGGCATCAGTTCGCAAATCTCCATGCCGGGGACGCTGGTTGCGACCGGCATCAACTCGCCACGAAACTCCTTCGCGGCGGTCGGCTTCATGTCGAACGTGTCCATGTGAGTCGG
>JAYUFI010001050.1:0-3235 GCA_043738805.1 Planctomycetaceae bacterium
GCCGTTCCGATCCGTGTGAAGAACTGTGTTCGTCAGCGTCTAACACAGTTCTTCACACGGATCGGAGCTACCACACGGATGAAGACAGGCTGACTCGGCTGCTGGCGAGCGATCAAATCCGAGATGTGGCACTAGATGAAGCGCCAGACTTTGAGGGCTGCGTCGAGCCGCTGCACTCCAGGATTGGTCTGGTTGGCGCACCTCAATACGCGGCTTAGCATTCGCCGCATGAGCCAACCTCAACCAAAAATCCGAATCACACCGCAAGAGTACCTGCGTCGCGAACGCGCGTCGGAGTTCAAGAGCGAATTCTTTGACGGCGAGATCTTCCCAATCTCCGGCAGTCGGCGGCCGGGTATCACGTTGCTGAGGGAAGCGTGTGCGACACATTGCCTCATCAAGGTCAACGTCACTGGCGAGCTCCTTCGTCAACTCAAGGCCCGCCCTGAGACGGTTTATGGCAGTGACCTTCGTCTGAAAGTGGCGGTCACTGGATTTGAAACGGCTCCCGACGCCAGCGTCTTTTGCGAACCGCTGGAATATGACGGCGAGCGGTGCGACAAAGCGGTTAATCCGACGCTGATCGCCGAAGTGCTTTCACCGTCAACCGAGGCAGACGACCGCGGCAAGAAGTTCAACCACTACCGCCGCATTGCGTCACTGCGGGAGTATCTGCTCGTTTCGCAAGATGAAGCGCGTGTCGAACGGTATCTGCGAAACGATGACGGCACTTGGACGCTCACGGAGGCGTCGGGCTTAGCAGCGAAATTGCATCTGCCGTCGCTGGGCATCGACCTGTCGTTGAGTGAGGTCTACGCGAAAGTGGACTTCTCACAAGCCGCTGCCGAGTCGGTGTCATGATGGAGGATGGGCACTCCTGCCCGTCTTCTGCAGCAGTGTGCCCTCTGCGATGCGTGCGACGGGCAAGAGTGCCCATCCTCCTTTTTTCCGAGCAATCATCATGCGTTTGTTTGCGATCTCACTGAGTCTGTTGGTCAGCACGCTCATCGTTCTCACCGCCTCGGCCGCGCCGCCGTTGGTTGATCCGGATCTGCCAGACGGGACCGCGGCGGGAATCAAACAGCTCGCCACGTTTCGAGTTCCTGCCGGGTTGAAGGTCGAACTGTTTGCCGCTGAACCGAAGTTGGCGAGTCCTGTGGCGATCGGCGTCGATGAACGCAATCGCGTGTTCGTTGCAGAGGAGTATCGCTTCAATCGCGGAACCGAAGAGAACCGCACGCGGCCGTTTCTGCTCGAAGACGATTTGCAGTTGCAGACGACCGACGATCGCTTGGCGATGTTCCAGAAGTTCGCCGACAAGTTTGACGGCGGCATGAACTGGTTCACGAAGACGGCGGATCAAGTCCGGCTCGTCGAAGACACCGACGGCGACGGTCGAGCCGATCGGAGCACGGTCTTTGCCACACGGTTCAACGAGCCGCTCGACGGACTTGCCGCCGGAGTGATGCCGTACAACGGCGATGTCTACTTCACCTGCATCCCACATCTCTGGCGGCTGCGCGATACGGACGGCGACGGCGTTGCCGATGTGAAAGAAAAGCTGCTGTCGGGCTTCGGCGTCAACGCGGGGTTTCTCGGTCACGACTTGCACGGGCTCGTGTGGGGACCGGACGGGAAGTTGTATTTCTCGATCGGCGATCGCGGGTTTCACGTCACGTCGAAAGAGAGTGTCACGTTTCACGGCCCGCGCAACGGCGCGGTGTTTCGCTGCAATCCGGACGGGACCGAGTTTGAAGTTGTGCATCGCGGGCTGCGGAATCCGCAGGAGATCGCGTTCGATCAATACGGCAACCTCTTCGCCGCTGACAACAACTGCGACAAGGGGGATCACTCTCGATTGGTCCACATCGTCGAGGGAGGCGACAGCGGTTGGAACATGGCGTTTCAGTCGCTCAACCCGCCGTACCTCACGGGGCCGTGGCACGCGGAGAAGATGTGGTCCGCGCAGGGAGATGTCTCTGCGGTCGATCTGCAACCGGCGTGGTTGGTTCCTGCGGCGGGACCGCTCGGAGCCGGGCCGTCGGGCTTTGCGTATTACCCCGGCGTCGGTTTGCCCGAGCGGTATGCCGGTCACTTCTTCATGTGCAACTACACCGGCGGCGGCGGGATCGAATCGTTCGCCGTCAAACCGCGCGGAGCGAGTTTTGAAATCACCGACGCGCACGACTTCTTCAAGCCGCTCAACGCGACCGACGTTGAGTTCGGCTACGACGGCAAGATGTATGTCTCCGACTTCGTGAACCTCGACTGGGGCGGACGGAGTTTGGGCGGTCGCATTTTTACGCTGTTCTATCCGCAGCACGTCGCCAGCAACGCCGCAAAGCAAACGCAGCAGCTCATCCGCGACGGCTTTTCGAAGCGATCGACCGATGAACTGATCGGCCTGCTGAGTCACGGCGACATGCGCGTTCGGCAGCGAGCGCAGTTTGAGTTGGCCGGACGCGGCGAATCGTCGGCGGAGAAGCTGCACGCGGTCGCGGCCGATCGCGCGACGGCGACGGTGACGCGACTGCACGCAGTTTGGGGGCTCGGTCAGATCGCCGGCAAGCGACCGGAAGTCCTCACGCCGTTGCTCACGCAGTTGGAAGAAGGGGACGAAATTGTTCGCGGTCAGATTGTCAAAGTGCTGGGGGATCGGCGAGTGATCGACGCCGCGCCCGGTTTGCTCAAGCTGCTGAAAGATGACAGTTCGCGTGTCCGATTCTTTGCGGCGATCGCGCTCGGCAAGATCGCGGCCGCCGAGCCGCACGTGCCGATCGGAGCACGGCGCGGCGACACGGTCTTTCCGACAAGCGCGTCGCTCGTGCCGATTCCCCGCGCTCCGTCGGAACTGCGACGCGGGACGATCAATCTGGGATTGCTCGACCTGCTGCGGAACAACGCCGACGCCGATCCGTATCTGCGTCATGCGGCGGTGATCTCGCTCGCCTGGATCGGGGACATCGAGTTCCTGCAATCGTTCGCGCGCGACCGTTCTCCGGCGGTGCGACGCGGTGTGTTGCTGGTTCAACGTCGCATGGCCGATCCGCGCGTCGAACAGTTTCTCGATGACGAAGACTGGACCGTCGCGACGGAAGCCGCGCGAGCGATCAATGACGTGCCGATCGAAGTCTCGCAGCCGGCGCTGGCGCGAAAGCTCGCTCAGCTCACGACGTCGACGATTACGGTGAAGCCGCTCGCGAATGAATTCACCTCGACCCCCGAAGCTCCGCCG
>JAYUFI010001051.1:0-1154 GCA_043738805.1 Planctomycetaceae bacterium
GTAGGCCAGTGAGAGCAGCGCGTTGACGGGGTCTCGCGGCGGACGACGATTGCGGTTGGTGAAATCAAATGAGAAGGGGCTGGAGCTTGATGTGGCAGACCGGCGAGAGGCACTGTTGCGTTTTGCTATCGGATCGAGCTTCTCGACAGGAAGACTTTGCTCCTCTGAGTCCATCACCCCGGCCCTGTCCTGGAGGGAGACGGAGTTGCCGTCATCGGCGTCCATGACCGAATGATCCGGCGTGAGGTCTTCGTCGCGGTCCACTTTCAGCATTCCGGGGAAGTTCTCGAAGTACAGCCGCGCGGAGTTGCCTTCGATGCCAAGCAGTTGCGGCAGTGCGGTCGCTCGTTCGGCGTCGTCTTGGTATTCCTTCAGCAAGGCCAGTGCGTGACGCGGCGGCTCGATGTGATTTCTCAACAGCATCGTGCGTTGATTGCGGATTTTCCCGGAGACGAGTTGCCGCGCCAGTGACAGACAAAACTCGGCGCGATCGGCGTGACGGAATTGTTCGCGGCGGAGGAAGATGTTCTTGATGCCGATGCCCTGCGTGACTCCGTAGAACCAACCGCCCATCGAGAAGTAGCTGATGGGAATCTCGGCGGCGCACAGCGATTGAATCGCCTGCGTGCTGATTTGGATGTTGCCAAAGATGTTGAGTTGGCTGAGGTCATTCATGCGGACTTCGCTGACCTTTTTGTCGCGGTCGTGAACTTGAATCACTTCGCCCGATTTGCCCACTCGGAAGCCCTGGCTGTTGAGGTACAGCGGCTTGAGGTCATCGCGAGCCGGGATCAACTTGCGAACCTCAATGTTGGAGAGGTCGCGTTTCGGAATCCCGATGCTCGCCGGTTCGTCGGAGTCGAACATCGTGAGTTGTCGAACCGGCTGTTGGCTGCTGAGTTCAATGCAGACGCGCGTCTCATCCGGCAAGCAGATGCCGACCAGCGAACACCGCGCACACTTCGGACTATCGACCAGCGGCGGCGGGATCGTCCCGAGCGCCGTCTCGCGAGCCTTCTGCAACGCATCGAGCGTGAAGGCGATCAGCTCGTCATTGAGCGGCACGCGCACACGCTGCTTGGTGGCGACGTAATAGATGACGCCCTCTTCGCAGCGATAGCCGTTCTCGCGCAGGACCAGCCCTTGAGCGGCCA
>JAYUFI010001052.1:0-1153 GCA_043738805.1 Planctomycetaceae bacterium
CGCCCGTTCGCGCCGACGCTGTACAACAGGAAGCCATTCTCGCGCACGGCGTATCGCAACGGCTGATCGGTCATCCTGTCGAGCGGCAGGGCGTCGAGATACTTCGGAACGAGAGCGTCCAATTCCATCGGATAGCCTCCCAGTTCAGCCCGGTACACGGCGAGGGCAAAGCCCACTCGAACGAGATCACTCTTGATGCGAGTTCGATCGTCGGCGTTTTGAGCCTGGGTGTAGGCTGGTAACAACAGGACAAGCAGCGTGTCGCTTACCGTGTTGCTGATCGCTTTGCGCGAGTTGATGACGTAACCGGCCACCAATCGAAGCGGCTGACGAGCGGCTTGTGCTTGCTGCTTGAGATCTGCTTCAAGCTTGGCGAACGCATCGCGCCGATTCTGAGCGCCCTTCAGTTTCATCGCCGCAGTTATCTCATCAAACATCCGATTCGTGCGACGCAGCATCACGTTGACATCGAATGCCGTACTGTTCGATATGAACTGCGTTGCGTCCAAAGAGATCAGGCGATCGCCGAGATGAAGTGCATCGACGATGGGAATGCAACCTGGCAACACAGTGTGGTCTGCCAAACATTGTCGAGCCTGCTCAGCAGACAGGCCGTGTGCGATTAGAGCGGCGTCTCCGGCAGTCGCTACAGCATCGACAGCCACAGCGACGAGAAACTGGATCATCGGATGTGGTTGTTGTCCGATCAACCGACTCAGCCGATGGCAGGCCAACAGGTCAGACCACGCTCCGATGACATCCTTCTCACCCAAACGCAACATCGCGCGCGTGGCGAGTAACCGGGCCGTTTCTCGCTGATTCTGAATGTTCGATTCACCTGCCAGCAGTTGTTCCGATGAGACGAGCGGCGAGTAGTAACGCAACCGTTTCGTTGCTTCCTCAATCAACTCCAGCGGCTTCTCGTTCGCAGTCAGCCACTCGGCGGCCAACGGACACTCGTCCTTCGTCCACGGCCGTTGCTGCGCTCGTCCCAGTTCCTTGAAGATTGCCTCTTGTCGTTCGGCACGGTCGGCAACTCCGTCGATCTTCTGCTGCGTGAATGCCGTCTGCGTCACAACGTATTCGCCTTGTTCAGCGAGCGGCTCGATCCCCAACCGCTCGAAGTACCGGACCCGCAGAGGCGGCGAAATGA
>JAYUFI010001053.1:0-1153 GCA_043738805.1 Planctomycetaceae bacterium
GGTCGGTTTTCAGGACGTTGTAGAGCAATCAGCTCGTCACGCGGAGCGATGACGGCTACGTAAAATCTCATCACAAAAACTTCGTCTTCGGCGGCTAACTTTCGACGGGCAAGGGTGCCCGTCCTACAAATTCCGTCGTTCCGTGTCTGATCTCAATGAGCCGACACATCGGGTGGATCGAACGTGGCCGAATCGTTATGAGCGGGATCGCCGCCCAATTGTGGAACGCTGAGTGATGGTTGCGACAAGGAGCCGCTGGTCAATGTTCCGGCAGGAGCCCAACCATTTGATGCCATGATCGGCGCACTACTGATGATTGGCTGACTGCCCACAATCGTTGGACCAGGGTTTCCGGCAGCGACCATCGGTGCTGCAAACGTCCCGTTTTGATAGACCGGAACCGGATGTGCGAACGCCATTCTCTGTTGAGTCGGCGCGACGGCCAGCGGCGCATTCGTCGCATAATTCACGGATCCGGTATTGCGAGCCATCGCGACCGGTGACGCATTCAACGTTGCGAGCCGCGACTGCACTTGTGGTTGGAACCAGTTGGAATGCAGCGAGCGTTGATACATCGCGACCGCTCGATCGGATTGACCAGTCGAACGATACAAGTCACCGAGTTGTGCTGTTGCGACATCGTGATTTGGGGCAATCTTCAGAGCATTCTTCAGACTGTTCTCGGCACCCGCTGTGTCACCCGTTTCGCGTTGAATCCACGCCAGTTCGACATGCGATTCCGGTAAGTACGGTTCGACGTCAGCCCACTGTTGCAGCAGGTCTTTCGCTTCTTGAGTGCGGCCTTGTTCGGCCATCAACATGGCCAAGCTGTGATGCGCCGGTTGATGAGCGGGGTCAATGTACAGAGCTTGTCGATAAGCCTTCTCGGCACCGGCCACGTCGCCGGTCTTTTTCAACGAGGCACCCAAGTTGTGAGCGATGTCAGCGTTTTCTGGCTGGTCATACAAGGCTTGCTGAAAGTTTTCTTTCGCGGCGGCGTAGTTGCCGTCCTTGTAAGCTCTCATGCCAGACTTGTTCGTCGTCCAGCCGTGCATGGTGTTGCAACCAACCGACCAAAACATGAGCCCCAACAGGCCCAATGTCCTGACGGCAAATAGCCAACGATATCGGCGCATGAAGTGCCTCCGCAGAA
>JAYUFI010001054.1:0-1153 GCA_043738805.1 Planctomycetaceae bacterium
CTGGCGAGGTACTCCTCAACGGGCAGCACGTTCACGGCCGAGACACGTCCGTCGGTGCGGCGGAAGAGTCGGACGGTGCCTCGATACAAATGCCCGTTCACTCGGATCGTCGGCTGCGTTTTTGGAACGACTTCCAACCGAGTGGCCGCGAAAGTTGAGTGACCGATCTTGAGTCCGCTCTTCATCGACTCAACCTTGCTGCTCGACAGCCCGTCTCCCTTGAACAGCTCGCGCGTCGAATCGACCGCACGGATCGAGTATTCGCCGGTCACCGCCAGTTGAAACGAGTCGTCTCCGCCGGGAGTGACGTTGACTCGAATCAACGCTGATTTCGAGGCCGCGTCCGTGGAAGGTCGCGGTGAAACGAGTCGCTTCGCGGCCACGACAACCGAGCCTCGCGAGCCGATCTGCATGTCGGGAGGGCGAGTGCGCGCCGGCTCCATCTGAAGCGTGACCACTGTTCCGACCAGCACCAAAACAAGCGGCACCCAGACTCCCAACGATCGGTTGGGGGGCTGAGTGCCGTGTTGAAAGTTCGTCCCGTTTCTCAGCGGCTGCACCACGGTTGGACTCCATTCCTTCAGAGACCGTCCGCACGATTGGCCGCACCACGTTTGGCCCCACAGGGTCAGTCGTTTCGCAGCTTGAGACTCAACTCGCCCAACTGCTGTCGGATTTCGTTGAGCGATGTCACACCGAAGTTCTTCGTCGCCAGAAGTTCATCGGGAGTCCGTGTCACTAACTCGCTCAGAGATGTGATGCCGAGCCGCGCCATGCACTTGCGTGCTCGCACGGACAGATTCAGGTCCGAGACGGAACGTGCCAGCATGGCCTGCTCTTGAGGAGACAGATCGGGCGAGATGAGACCCACGCCTGGAGTTCCACCCCAAGCCGCCTCTTTGCCTCCGGCAGCGGTTTGCAGATCCTGTCCGACATGCAAACCGTGGGCGGACATCAGATCGCGGATTTCAACCAGTGAGGTCTCACCGAAGTTCTTGCCTTCGAGCAGTTCGGCTTCAGTGACTTTGGCGAGGTCGCCGAGAGTCACGATGTTCATGCCAGCGAGACAATTGCGGCTGCGAACCGACAACTCGAAATCGGTCACCGGCCGACTGAGCAACTGAGCCAGTCGAGCCTGATTGCGTGCCGAGTC
>JAYUFI010001055.1:0-8496 GCA_043738805.1 Planctomycetaceae bacterium
ACATGGGTGTTTAAATGCCCAGGTGATTCGACAAGTTGATGAAGCCATTCTTCCATTTTTCGTATTCTGGTGGAGTCCTGGATTGAAATCAAGTGGCGATGACTATTCACATTGCATCTTTCTCTCCGCGAAAGAACGTTCTTTCGCGGAGCGAAAGGCGACAAAGATAAGTGCCATTGAGCGTCAGCCCCCGGACTCTTTTGAGGACGCCGCTGTCCGGGGGCTGACGCCGCCCAGCTCACCTGAAGTTATCGAGAGCGAGGCGGCCAAGCGGTCGATGAGCGTGCGGCATTCGTTCGCCAAGCTGGCTAAGCGAGAATCAGCCTGTTCTGCAGCAGCGATCATCTCGCGGTAGTACCACAAGGTTCTCTCCGGCGACGACGTGAAGCGGCTCCAGAGTTCTTCGCCGTTGTCGAGATCGAACACCATTGAGCCGAGATTATGCAACTTGTCAGCCAACACAATCGCGCGCGCTTCCCACGGTTCCGCTGCGATGTGCCGCAAGTGCTCGGTCTTCCGTTCTTGCCAGGATCGCTTACGGCCGTCGGCGTCGTGCTGACGTTCAGTCATGGCTGAAACGAGTGCGAC
Source organism: Planctomycetaceae bacterium (assembly GCA_043738805.1). GTDB lineage: Bacteria > Planctomycetota > Planctomycetia > Planctomycetales > Planctomycetaceae > SXKJ01. Next base: position 589 of record JAYUFI010001055.1, read on the forward strand.
GACTCGCGGCGGAAACTGGCTCGCCAATGTTTCGAGCGAGCAATCGGTGTCCTCGACCACATCGTGCAACATTGCGGCAGCGAGGATTTCGTCATCGTCAATCCCCGCTCGCATCAAGAACATCGCGGCACTCACTGGATGCGTGATGTAAGGCAGGTTGCTCCCTTTGCGATGATGATGCCGATGGCATTTCGCCGCCCAGCGGAGGGCTTGTTCGACGAGCGGGCGGAAGGTTGTCCGTTGTACGCGGCTCGTGGCTTGTGGCTTGTGGGCGTTGGTCTGTGATCGTTCGAGTTCGCTTTCCATCACGGCCTCAGACTCCTGACTCACACCGCCCCGCAACTGACCACAAACCACTGACCAACCTCATTCCGCCACATCACTCTCCCGGCTGAATTCATTAAATCGCACATACTCCCAATGACGCAACAACGGCGACGACGTGATCAGCTTCAAGTAATTGCCGATCGCCTCAATGCGGCCTTTGTGCAGAAAGATCACTTGATCTGCTTTGCGAACGGTCGAGAGGCGGCTGGGGAGGAAGATGATCGTGCGGCCTTTCGCCAAGCGAGAATACGTGTCGTCAAGCAATGACTTCGTGTCTTCATCAAGCCGCTCGGCAGGCTCTTCGATGATCATCAAGGCCGGGTCGCGCAACAACGCGCGTGCGAGTCCCAAGCGATAGGACTGCCCAGCGTCTAACTGCTCGCCGTACTCACCGAGCAACGTTTCGTAACCCTGCGGCAATTTGGAAATGAAGTTCTGCGCATGGACCAACTTCGCCGCTTCGGTCACGTGTTGCAGCGTGAAGCGTGGGTCGCCGCAACTGAGATTCTCGGACACGGTCCCGGTGAAAAATGGGTCTGTGCCGCCGACATAGATCGCTTCCGCTCGCAATGATTCGAGCGTGACATAAGCGAGGTCTTCACCGTCGATCAGCACTCGTCCTGATTGCGGCTCAATGAACCGCGGCAGCATGTAGGTCAACGCGCGAGCCTCGCACGGGTCGAGCGAGATCACTGCGGTGATCTTTCCGGCAGGCAATCGCAAATCAACTCGATCCAACACCAACCGCTTGTCAGGCAGACGATACGTGACCGATTCAAACTGAATCTGCTTGGACAACGGCTGCAAGAATTTCGCACCGACCGCCTGACCCACTTCGGGAATTTGACTGAGATATCGTAGAATGCTGTCGGCCCAGCGTCCTGCCGACTCTTCGATTTGCGGCAAATCCCAAATCTCATTTGCCGGACGATAAGACAAGCGAAACGCGAGCACGAACATCACGATCGCCGAGACCGGCAAGTGAGCCGCGTCCTTCGGGTCGGTCAGTGCCTTCGTGCCGATCAAGAACAACGTGATTGCCAACGTGAGCAAGACCACCATCCAACAGAGCCAGCGCGATAACCGCTCGTCCGCTCGCAATGACGCGACCTTCTTCAAGAACCGGCGGAGATGACCTTGAAATCGTTCGTGCTCAAAGTTCTCCATGCCGAAGCCGCGAACCAACCGCGTCTTTCGCAAGCCCTCGGCCAGCAGCTTCAAATCCACGCCGACGCGGGCTTCCATTTGACGCTTCGATTGATCGAACCGCTGCCGCTCGCGACGAATCAAAAACCAGCAAGCGACCAGCGGCACCAAGCACTGCAACGCCAGCAGCCAATGCGTCATCAGCACGACAAAAAACAGTCCGGCCAAGAACAACGGGGCACGCACAATCCGCTCGAACCACGCTTGAATCCCTTCACGTACTCGTTCGACATCGCCGGTAAACATCAAAAAGGCGACTTCGCCAGCGTCATCCTCCAGGTCGCTGGGCCCAAGCCGCAGCGTTTGACGGTGCAACGATTGTCGCAGCCGCGTGGCCACTTCTTGCGACGTCCGAAAGGCCAAAGTCTTGACCTGCATCATCGACACGCTGACGATGAGCGCGAGCAAAATGTTGCCCGCCAACAGCGTCAAGAGTGCCGAGTTCGTCGTTTGCAGCGTCCCCATTTGGCGTACCGCAATAGCGACCGCTCCGCCCCAAGGCTTGCGACGCGTGTTCCAAGCCGTCGCACGCAAGCCTTGATCGAAGAGATGCTTGTCTGACGCGACCTCTGCTTCGGCAGGCTTCTGTTCGTCGGTGATCTCAGCCACTTCCATCGGCGGCGAAATCAACGCTTGATAGCTTTGCCGATCAGCTACTTTGGGAAGATCGACCTCGCCCCGATTGATGAGCAGATCCAGTAGCAAATAGCAGCCAAACAGCAACCCGCACAGCGAGGCGGTTGAAAGCACCGACCAACCCCAAGCCCAGCGAGCGGAACCACGCCACAGGTCTTTGGGAGCGAACACGCGCCGAAATGGAGTCTCCATCTTGGATCTCCCTTAATCTGCGGCCCGCAGTGGAACCACAGGAAGCCCTTCCTGCGTGGAGCAATCGCTCCGAAATCATCTTGCTCGGCGACCAACGATTCTCGTGACAGCTCATTAAGCCAAGTCACGATCCTCAAACAGAATGAACGCCAACAAGATCATCACCGCCGTGTATGCCGCGCCGTACAAGGCCGCGTACGCGAGATACACTGGCGGAACCATTTTGCCTGTCGCCACAGCCGCTTGCATGTTGAAAGCGTCCAAAGCAGGAATAATGGTGGCGATCAGTTGAGCCATGAACGAAACAAATTCAATCTTCAGCACACCCGCCTTGACCAACACAGGCGTCAGATTCCCTACGACAAAGATCGCCAAGCAAGTGACCATGTTGACCACCATCGGCGTGCGAGTCGAAATCGCCACGCTGACAGCGGTCATCACCACAATCTCGAGCATCAGCAACAGCACGCCGGGAAGAATCTGCACAACCTCGGTCAACCGTTCTGTATTTGGTCGGTACGAGAAGAAGTCGTTGCCATCAAAAAATGACGGAATCTCTTTCGAAGATTCCCGCGCGTCATAACCCACCTTGTAGAACAGCAACAAACAAAACACAGCAACCAGCGGGACGACCATCAGCATCGCGGCGTTCACGATGCCTGTGTATTTGCCGATGATGAATTGCCGCCGGTTGATCGGCTTCGACAACAACGTCATCGTTGTCTTGCCCTCGATTTCGCTGGCGATACTGGTACTCGCCGTCCAAGTGGAAAGCAGCAAACCAGAGAACAAAATTGTCATCAAGCCGCAGTCCTTCAGCATCTTGATGTCTTCACCCAGCGAGAAGAACGGCAGAAACGTGTTGACCACCAACAGCATCGCGCCCAAACCGAATAGCAGTAAGAAGACCGGCTGGCGTACCGCCTCTTTCGTGGTCGCGCGAGCGATGACCCCTGTTCGGGTCATGTAGAGGAAGACAAACATGCCCGCGAGCAGCAGTCCCACGACCAGTCCCGTCGCAGCCCACTCGGCCGATGAAATTCCCGATTCACGAACGGCTCCGCCAGCCGCTAACAGCGATAAACCAAGACTATGCAACGACGTCATCATTCCTCGCAAACCTGTCGGAAATCTCTGGAGAAACTCGCCTCAATCGACTTGTGCCACACACCAACGAGTCCAGCAAGAACAAGATAGTGACGGCCTTACGTCTTAGCCCAACGAAACGTTGGATTGGAAATCTACAGGAGCCTCATGGCTAAAGAAAGCCGCGCCGCTCGATCTTGAGGTGTCCGAATCAAACTCGCGTTTTAGCCTCCGCATCGCAACGATCCAATAAAATTGGAGGTTTGCTCCGACTTTCTCAATCAGCATCACTTCAGCGGTAACAGTTTGATGTTCTTGTACCAACAATCGCTGCCGTGATCTTGCAAGCCGATGTGCCCTTTGCGGGGATGCGTCTTGTAGGCCACATCAAACTTGTGTGCCGAGCCGTCGGCGCGTTTGTTCGGTTCGGGCCACTCGTCGAAGTTCATGTGCGAAACCTGCTCGCCGTTGAGTTCGATAGCCAGCAAGTTGCGATCGCTGATGATGGCAATGTGGTTCCACTCGCCGACCGGCTTCATGGCATTCTTGGTCGGCATGACGAGATCATAGATCGCTCCCGTGTCGTGGAAGCCAGCGGTCTTGGTGTCATCAATCGCGATCTCAATACCGTTGAAGCCGACATCTTTGCCGGGCCGAGGCGTCAGCGGAAACGTGCGGACGAAGATCCCGCTGTTGCACTTCGGACTGATCTTGAAATCGAGCGACAGCTTGTAGTTCTCCCATATTTTCTCGTGCGTGAGCATGTAGTCGCACGGATGTGGGTTGAGGCTGCCGTCCTGCACGTGCTTGTCCGGAAGCGGTTTCTCTTTGGACGACATCCAACCTTTGGTGGACTGTCCGTCGAACAGCAACACCCAGCCGTCGCGCTTCTCTTGATCAGCGAGCGTGTTGTCGGCGGCGATGGCTGATGACTCAGCAACGATGAAGAGAGTCAGAACAATCCAAGCGATAAGTTTCATCTGAAGGTTTATCCCATTGCCGCCATGACAGGCTTGCGAGCGAATGAACTCGACCATCACGCTGACGATGGATCGTTGCTTTCACTGCCAACCATCACTGCCGCCGATCAACAACGGACGCGAGCGACCGGCACGGCCGATTTTGGTTGCACACGCCCTGCCGAAGTCAACCGTTTTCAACCGAAACTGCCTGTCTCGTTGACCACTGAGTCGAATTCTGGCGAAGAAACGAAAAAGCCTCGTTTCCCAGCGTAAAACGAGGCTTTTTGCGAGCACACCCACGAAAGGCGTCGGTGGGAGTTGAACCCACGCGTGACGGATTTGCAATCCGTTGCCTTAGCCACTTGGCTACGACGCCGAAAGCGGGCGGGAATGTAGTGGGGTGCTTCCAGGGGGTCAAGGTGTTTCTGATGCGATTGATTCGTCAGATTTTCGGCGAACGATGAGGCGTGTCTGGTCGTGAAATGGCTATCATCTGATCGCGGATTTGCTGTCGCAGAAAATGCCAGAAGGACTGACTCGATGCCTCGCGATTTCAACACCGAAAGTTTGTCACACGATCCGATTCACGGTTACATCCCGTTCGTTTCTAAGGATGGATTACCGTCGGGTGAAGTTTCCGAACAAGAGTTGATCGATCATCCGTGGGTGCAGCGGATGCGGCAGATTCATCAGTTGCAAACAGCCTGGTGGGTCTTTCCGTCGGCAGAGCACATGCGGTTTCAACACGTTCTCGGCGCGATGCACTTGTCGTCGGTCGCAATTGATCGGTGGTACGAATCGCTGGTGGCGTCTTGCTCGAATGTGCCTTCGCGACCGTATGTCGAGAGCCTTGTGCGGATGGCGGCGCTGTTGCATGACGTTGGGCATGGACCGTTCGGGCATTTCTTTGATGATCATTATCTCGATCAGTTCGGGATCACTCACGAAGACATCGGCGCGGTCGTCATTCAACAAGAACTGGGCGATTTGCTGCGTCGAGTTCGTCGCAATCCGAATGGAAAACTCGGTCCGTTGGAGGAACTTGATCCGGGACAGATCGCATGGCTCATTCGCCGTCCGACTGGTAAACCTGAACTGGAACAAGGTCACCCAGCCTGGTTACGAAAACTGCGTTCGCTCTTCAGCGGCATCTACACCGTCGACAACATGGATTTCGTGCTCCGCGACGCTTACATGTCGGGCTACAACACGAAGGCGTTCGATCTCTCGCGAATGCTGCACTACAGCTTTTTCACCGCCGAGGGACTGACGATTCATGCTCGTGGCCTGCCGACGTTGATCAATTTCATCGAAACGCGAGCGAATCTTTTTCGCACGATTTATTTTCATCGAACGGTGCGAGCAATCGACCTCGCTCTCGAAGAGATGTTCGGGCCGACGATGCTGCGGCTGTTCGGCGACAACGATGGGCGGCCGATGAATCCGTTGGAGCATCTCGACGAATATCGCCGCTTGACTGAATCGACGTTCTTGGTCGATGTGCAACGTTGGTCGCGGCATGCCGATCCGGAACTTGTGCAACTCGGACAGCAGTGGGACGCACTGATTGCACGTAACGTCTCGTGGAAGATGGCGTGCGAACGGACCTTCAATTTTCACGCGGGCGAGGCCGAACAGACTTCTATTTTTTCCGAGCCGGATCTCGTCGAGAAACGGATCCGCGCCAAGTTGCCGATCGACTTGAGAGAAATTCCGCTGAAAATCGACGTCGCTCGGCATTATCACCGGCCGAGCGGCCGACTCCCCGCAGGCGGCCAGAATTTTCTACTCGATCCAGCTGACGGGACTCCTCGCGAGTTGCACGACGACGAATTGTTCCGTGCGCTCCCGACGAGTTTTTCGATCTTCCGCGTTTACTCGCAGGACCATCGGCACGACGCGGCTCTGCATTCGGCAATGAATTCGGTGTTGGGAGCGGTGGTAGATTCGCGGACAAATATGTGAGGCAATGAGACATCCGACGAGCATGGTAGCGTCAACTCTGGCTTCGATGCGACGAGACCGAAATCAACTCCCATGAATCACGACCATTTTTTCTTCGGTCATTTCTCGAATGGCGTAACGCGGACCTTACTTTGCCGAGACCGCTATCTTTCAAGCCACTGTAGGTCTTCGGTTCCGTAGTGCCATGACGCATGTTGGATAGCCTGTTTTTCGCGGGAAACACGAGCTTTCTGAAAGCAGTGATTCCCCTTCGGTTCCGTACGTTTGAGACAGGTACGCTTGAGTTTTCAGCCAAAATGCCTTTGTGGTGCGTGTCTTACAGCGATTTGAAGGTTGTTGCAAACCATCGCAAATCACGGCAAACATATAGTCGTAATTAGCAGTATGACGCACCTTTTTCCGTAGTTCTTCCGTAGAAACTGAGCGGCGCTACGAAGCTAAAGATGTTGCTGCCGCAACGGTGGATTTTCGACGACCGCGCCTGCTTGGCGGTGATCCGAACGGGCATTGATTCGGCGCGACTTCGGTCGCTCTCAATGGGCCTCAACCGGTCGATAGATTGGGCCGCTTTTGAAACGCTCCAGGGAGCACATAGCGCTGTTCAACGAATGTGCCAGACTCCACCTTAATAGCGAGTTGTGACAATAGCATGGCCGCCAAAATCTTCCACCCGCTGCTGGCGCTGATCGCCTCGGCGAGCAACAACGAACTCGCGAAGTACGTCGAATTTCTGAAGGAAGAGAACAAGATCCTGAGAGCGCGGATTCCTAGTCAGGTTCACACAAAGCCGGACGAGCGATCCCGACTGATCAAGCTGGGGAGGGCACTGGGGCAGGGGATCGAAGAGTTGATCACGTTGGTCGCCCCGTCCACGTTTTATCGCTGGTGCCGAGAAGAAGACTCAGGCAAGAAGAAGGCAAATCTGAAAGGTGGCCAACGCAAGTCGCGAGAGATTCGTGAATTCGTCATCGAGATCGCGAAGACCACCGGCTTCGGCTACACGCGGATCATCGGCGAGCTGCGGAAGGTTGGGATCAAGGGCATCAGCCGGCAAACCGTCCGCAACATTTTGAAGGAGGAGGGGATTGTGCCGGGACCGGATCGGACATCCGACTGCTGGGACAACTTTGTCAAACGACATGCGGAGACACTCAGTTCTCGATCGTTTGTTCCTGTAAACTCGATTGGCCAATGAGTTTCCAACGCGGCTTAGTTTTTGACCACACGTGCTCGGTGCTGCTATGCTGGCTTGGCGAGCCGTGGCACCATTTTGGAAAGCGCCATACCCTGCCGAAACACAGCCATCCAAGAAGCTCCCACCGATTTAATCCCTCCCGTTCGGTCGCCGGTTCGCCAGTGCATACACTCGCCCCGCGTAGCTGGCTAAGAACGAAAAGCAGCCTATGAAGGTACTACAGATCACGATTCTGCTTGTGCTCGGAAGCGCCTGCACGATTCTGGCCGCCGATGGTCAGGAGGCTCCAATCACTTTGGAAGCGGCCAAAGAGCAGGGACGTACCAGGTCCAGGTTCTT
>JAYUFI010001056.1:0-8466 GCA_043738805.1 Planctomycetaceae bacterium
CCTTCGATGAACTCGTGCTTGGTCCGCATCGCGAACGGCTGATACTCGAACGGCTTCATTGGCTTCAGTTCGGTCACCACAAAGTCCGCGTTGTTCAGAAGTGCATTATTGGCCCCCAAAACCAGATTGTCCGGACACGGTTCCGGATTGATCGAGGCTCCGAAATCCATGCGAAAGTTCTGAATCACCGGCTTCGTGTTCTCATCAACGATGCACAGATCGAGAGCCTTCTCGGCGATGTCAAAGTACGACTCGACTTGCAACGGCAACAACAGCAACGTCTGCCCGTTGTTGGCAAACCCATCCTTGGAGATTCCATCCGGCGGCAACGCATCCGTGAGATCCTCTTGCAGCCCCAGCAGATCCCTGAGCGTGTTCCGGTATTGCGCAACGGTGAGTCGCCGCACGGAACCATTCTTCGGCGAAGGACGAGATCGTGCCGCATTGATCGCCCGCGTGATCCACCCGTCGAACGACTTCCACTGCTCGGCCGTTGGCTGAGGTTCGTCCTCTGGCGGCATCGCTCCGTCCAGCACCTGCTTTTGAATCCCTTTCCAAAGAGGAATCTGTCGGTCCTCCAGCGAGGCCATGAGTTGATCGACTCGAATGCCTGACTCCATATTGTCCGCGTTGTGGCAGCGGACGCAGAATTTGTGAAGCAACGGCTGCACACGTTCTTTGAAAGCGGGCTCATCCGCAGTAGGGTCCGCAACGGCAGCGTTCGGAGCCGGGAATTTCTCCTGCCCATTCGCAGTCCAGCCCGCAACAATCAGAGACAACACCATCGACCCAAATGCTGTGAGAAGCATCCAACGCGAAACCAAGTTCTCGTGCGTCATGATTCCGGCACTTCCCGCAAAGATGTCGTTAGCGTAGTTCCAAATCAACGAGAGTCCCGTCCAAGGGCTTGGTTGATACCCCGGCTCTGGCGTGGTTTTGGGGGTTCTCATTTTTGAATTTGAACATCTTCACGAATGCTCCGACGACGAGACCGACTTCCAATTGGCCCAGGTGTTTTCCGGGGCAAACACGGGGACCATGACCAAAACCAAAGTGGAGAGTCTCTTTCGAGCCTCGTCCCTGTGCCGCAAAGTCGGCCCAGCGTTCCGGAACAAAGTCTAGTGCGGGATAACCTGTGGCCTGAATGCCCCAGTGATCCTCATGGCGGTTCGCGTGCCAGACATCCAACAAGATATGGGTTCCGTGCGGGATCAACATCTTCCGTCCATCCGCCGTTTCGACCCAAGTCTCCGCAGTAGCTCGGCGCGGGAGAAAGTAGAGCGAAGGAGTCAGTCGCAGAGTTTCATTCAGCGCGTGACCAAGGTACTTCGCGTTGTCGAGATTCTCGGGCGTGTAGTCGTGAATCTCTTGGACGTCTTCAAAGACCTTTTCTTGAGCAGACGAATTTCTCGCGAGGTGAGAAATCGCCCAAGTCGCGTAAGATGTTGTGGCTTCCAGAGCACCGGCCAAGAAGACTTTGATGTTGCTTCGCAGGGCCTCGTCCGGAGCATCGGACTTGAATTGCTTCCACTGCCCTTTTCTTTCTTGTCGCATCGCCAGCACGAGGTTCGTTAGCTCTTCGAAGCGGTCATAACTGCTGCGGATCTGAGCAATGTTTTTGGTGAAGCGAGGCAGCCTACTCATCGGAAGCCCCAACCGATTCATCACCGTATCGCGCACAATGTGATTGATCACACGATCCAACGCAGGAACATATTGGTTTCGGATCTGTTCGTAAGGAATGACGGTGCCGAAGAAGTTGTTGGTTAGCATCTCCAGCATCACCGCTTTGATTTCCGGCTCAAGCTGAATTCGCACCGCCCTTTGGCCGCTGCTTTCCAAGTGTTTCCGAAGGACGTCCAATCGCTGGGTAACGGTGTCGCGAAACGTTGCGGCGAACTCTTGGAACATCTCCGGTTGAAAGAGCGTTGTCTTTCCAAACGGTGACGCCGCGAGTTTCCTCTGTCGTCTCCACGAAGATCCGTTGGCAAACAGCAGCGTGTCTTTCCCCGTCGCGCGAGCGATGCCTGTCGAGGGGAGCGTGTCACGATCGAATTGACCGCCCCCGCCCCCCGTTTCGGTCGTGATCGCCCGAATCATTCCGGGATCGCGAGTGACTAAGACGGGTGGAAAGCCGGGAACCTCGAGATAACGGTTATGCCTTCCCGGCCCTTGCTCCTCATCGGCTCCCAAAAAGTAGGTTTCCAGAATTCGTATCGGTTGGTCGTAGTTCCAAGGATGCGGGAACGGCAAACATGGCCTGCCCGATCCCGGCTTGAAAAGCGGCACTCGTGTTGGCCGACAATCTCCAGCAAATGGGTTGATGGCGAGCATCTGTCTCGGCAAGCGAAAGATTCGCCGAAGGCCCGGAATCTGATCTCCCAAGAATCTCGATAGTTTACCCAGCACAGAGCCTCCGTTTTATCCGTTGACGAATTTGGCTTGGATCAGGAACGGATAATAGCGTCACGATCCGATCACCGCCCGCTTCCAACCAAGCGGTGGAAATGCTGTTCGGTGAAACGGCGGCCGACGATCCGATCCGATCCGAATTCTCACGAATTCGGCTACAAATGCGGGAAATCGCCACTTTGGAAGCCCTGACGCTTCAGGCTTCAATTTGACACTCTGTCTGGCTCGGTTTGGGATGCGTGCGCAAGGCGGGCTAAGACCAGCAAATAGCGCGGCCTCGTCATTTCCGCAATCGGTTTTCGTGGTTCTCCGCCATTCGTGTTGTCGGGTTCGATGATTCGCTTCATCGGCCGGTTCAAGCGTCTCGAAATCGGTATCCAACTCCCTGCTCAGTGAGCAGATATTGCGGCTGAGCCGGGTCGAGTTCAATCTTGCGACGGAGCGTGGCCATGAAGACGCGGAGGTAATGGGTTTCGTGAACATCGTGTGGCCCCCAGATTTCTTTCAACAGAAAACGGTGCGTCAACACTTTGCCGGCGTGGTGAGCCATTGTCGTGAGGAGCTTGTATTCCAGTGGCGTCAAATGAACCTCCTCGTCTTGCACGAAAACGCGGCGGGCGGCGAAGTCGATCTTCAAGTCGCCGTGCTCGAAGATACTCGATTCGTGATCGGCGGCGATTCGATTGGCATGTCGCAGTGCGACGCGGATACGAGCCAGCAACTCGCCGGTGCTGAACGGCTTCGTCAGGTAATCGTCGGCACCGCCATCCAGTGCCGCGATCTTCTCCTGTTCCTGATCGCGCGCGGACAGAATGATTATCGGCGCGTGGAGCCATTCGCGGAGCTGTCGCAATACATCCTGGCCGTCAATGTCAGGCAAGCCCAAATCGAGAATCACCAAATCGGGCGGTTGCTGTGCCGCCAGTCTCAATGCTTGCTTGCCGGTCTCCGCTTCTTCCAAGCGGTAGCTCTCACTCGGCAGCGAAGCGCGCAAGAATCTTCGGATCGCCAGTTCGTCTTCAACGAGAAGAATGAGGGGCGTGTTGGACATGAGATGATCTCAGAGTCAAACCGCGACCGTCAAAGAGTGGCCCATCTGAATCAAAGTACGGGCCACTTTTTGACGGTCGTGGTACGAAAATCAAACGTTTATGTTTCTATTCGCACATCGGGCGGGTGCAGACGGCAAGGAAGTGTGATGACAAATTCCGCTCCTCCAGATGCGCGATTACGAGCGGCGATCGAGCCGCCGTGAGCTTGCACGATGCCTCGGCAGATCGCTAGTCCCAAGCCGACTCCACGACGACCGTCGGGTGACACGGAATCACCGCGAACGAATTTCTCGAACAGCCGCGATTCCATGCCAAGTGAAAGTCCAGGGCCGTTGTCGGCAACGCGAATTTCCATGCCGGAAGGGATTTCGCGGGCAGTGATTTCGATACGGCTCCCGGCTGGGGTGTATCGCGCCGCGTTCTCGAGCAGGTTCACGAAAACCTGCTCGAACAGCACGCCGTCCATTTGGACTAACGGCAAATTCAGTGGGAGTTGCGTTGTGACCGAATGCTGCGCAAGTTGCTCGCGAACGTGCCGCAGCGCTGAACCAACGATTTCTTCCAACACTTGCCATTCAAGTCTGATTTGGATTCCGCCGGATTCCAACCGCGTCATGTCCAGCAAGTTGTCGACGAGCCGACTGAGCCGCAAGGACTCGTCGATGATCGACTGCAACAACTCGCGGCGGCACGCTTCTGTCACTTCCGAATCGGAGTTCAGCAAGCTCGTGGCGGACCCAGCCATCGCCGCCAACGGAGTTCTCAAATCGTGCGACACAGAACTAAGTAACGAACTGCGAAGCTGCTCGGCCTCGACTTCGACTTGTGCTTGTTGAGCATCCAGCACCGATTGATCTCGCTCAATCGCAAGTGCGATCAAACTAGCACAGGTTTCCAAGAGCTGCCGCTGTTCCGGATCCAAGAAGCGGCCGGAGTCGCTCGGTTTCACTCCGATCGCTCCGACCGTTCGCTGTGACCCAACCAACGGCACGAAGAGCGCAGTCGCATTCGGTAATGTGTCCGTGTCGGCTCCGGCAATCTGGCTGTGTTCCGCGACCCATTGAGCGACGACTGCATTCACAGGGACAGCGGCAACGCTCGTCTGCTGCCCGAATCGGATTTCCAACTGCGAATCACCGTGCCTATCAACAACCAATAAATAGATGACGACCTCGCCGGAAAACATTTCGGCGAGTTGTCGTCCAGCGATCAGTGCCAAAAAATCGCTACCCACCAATTCGCTTAGCTGTCGCGTCAATCGAAACAGCGCGGCAGTGCGACGCTCTTGTTGCCGCGACAATTGAAGTTGCTGTTGGACTCGCGCGGTGAGCGTACTGATCAACAAGCCGATCACCAGCATCACGGCGAATGTTAGGAGGTACTGAGCATCGCCAACCGCAAAGCTAAATCGCGGTGGGATGAAACAAAAATCGAAGACCAGCACGCTGACCACCGAAGCGGCGATCGCCGGGCCGCGCCCCAGCCAGGCCGCGACAAAGGCGACGCCCAGCAAGAACAGCATCACGATGTTTGTTTCATCAAGCTGAAGCCACGCAAAACCCCAGCCAATCATTCCGCACGCGGCAACGACGGCGACCGTTCGCAGATAGTCACGACCGTCGAGCTTTGGTTGCGGCCCCGCTTCGATGCGAGACCGGTTGCGCGGCAACGGTTCGTCACCGTCGTCACCGCGAATCACATACACGTCGATGTTGCCGCTCTGTTCCAGAAGTTGATCGACGATGCTCCGTGCGAACAATCGTTGCCACCATGATTGAACCGTCTTACCGACGACAATCTTCGTGACATTCCGCGATTGAGCGAACTCCAGCACCGCGTTGGCAACTTTGTCGCCAACAAGCGTGTGTGTTTCGGCCCCCAGCCGTTCGGCCAATCGCAGGTGTTCCGCAATTTGTTCGCGAGCAGCCAGCGATTGAACGGCTCCGTGCGGCGTTGAGACAACGACCGCGAGCCACTCGCAACCAAACGCTGCCGACATTCGTTTGGCGGTGCGCAGCAATCGCGCGGTCGTCGGACTCGGACCGACGCAGACCAGCAACCGTTCATTCGTCGCCCACGGAGTCGTCGCCGCCTTGTCCTGCCGTGCCGCATCGACGTCGTGTCGCAGCCGATCTGCCGCCTGTCGCAACGACAACTCACGGAGCGCGACGAGATTCGACTTTTGAAAGAAACTCTTCAACGCACGTTCGGCTTGTGGCGCGAGATACACCTTGCCGACCGACAGCCGTTCGATCAATTCCTCCGGCGTGAGATCAATCAGTTCAATCTCATCAGCTCGTTCGAGTACCGCATCGGGCAGCGTCTCTTGCACGACGACGCCGGTGATTTGCGCGATCACATCGTTCAAACTCTCGACGTGCTGCACGTTGAGCGTCGTGTAGACGTCGATGCCGGCATCGAGCAGTTCTTCAACGTCTTGCCACCGTTTTGTATGTCGCAAGCCTTCTGCGTTCGTGTGAGCCAACTCATCGACGAGCAACAACTGTGGTTTGCGTGCGAGCGCGGTGTCGAGATCGAATTCACGGAGCGTGACTCCGCGATATGGCACTTGCCGAAATGGCAATACTTCGAGTCCTTCCAGCAGCCGCTCAGTTTCCGCACGCCCATGCGGCTCGACGTATCCAGCGACGACCTCAACGCCCTGAGCTTTCTCTCGTCGCGCGGCTTCGAGCATCGCGAACGTCTTCCCGACTCCGGCCGCGTAGCCGAAAAACACCTTCAGCCGTCCACGCTGCGCTCGGCTCTCGTCTGCCTGCACGCGCGCCAACAATTCATCGGGACTCGGTCGATCATCGGACATGGGTGATTGCTCTTTGTCGCCACCGCGTATCGCGAACCCGACGCGAAAGGGGAGCGGCGGAATCAAACGGCGAACCTACTGGATTCACGCCAGCGTGTTGATTCAAGCCTGAAGCGCCAGCGAAGGAACTTGTCCGCACGGCTTCGCTGGCGCTTCAGGCTTAAATGGCTCGCGTCTGGTCATCAGGCGTGGATCAGCAGGTTGATGCTTTCTGGCAGCAGTTCCGCGACTTTTTGGATGACGTCCCCTTTCATCACTTTCCAGAGCGCACCGCGACGAGTCGCACCGAGCACAAGCACATCAACTGCGTGCGTCGCTGCAATGTCGAGAACCGTATCGGCGATGTCATTCGAGGTCGCATACACGAATCGCCACGGGACGCCGAACTCGGCCGCAGTTTGTTCGGCCAATTGATTGAGTTGTTGAGCTTCGCTGTCAACAGCAACGTCGGTCGGTCGAGCAGGGCCAACATCCACTGCGATGTACCGAATGAAGACGACCCACACCTCCGCTTGTTGCGACTTGGCATATTCAAACGCAAATCTAAGCAGCTTCGGATTTCCCCGGCTGGCCACCATGACGCGCTTCTTGGAAAGCAGTTGCGGACTTGGCGCAAGGGGAATTCGCGAGACCGGCAAGGCACCTGCCGGGATGCGGGCACTCGACGCAGCGGCCAACCCCATTGGAACCTCCAATGGAAATCCGGCCGGTGCCAGCATCCACTCGCCGATCTTCGCGTAGTTGCGAGACAGCCAACGAGCGAATAGACCGACTCCGACGAACGAACCAGCGAACACCAACGCTCGCGGTTTTTCGTAGGCGATCGTCACCCAAATGGAGATCATCAACACAGCCAGGATCAACATGCCAACTTGCTCGTGACGTTTCAGATTGAGCCGTTTGTTGGTCGCGCAGGCCGACACGTTGATCGCGATCGCCCCGACCACGCCGATGGCGTACAGCTCGGCGAGGATGCCGACATCGGGAGCCAGCAGCACCGTTGCTAGCGGAATCAACGTGCTGATCAACAGTGGCAGCGCGGGCATCCCCCAGCGATTCAAGCCGCCGAACATGCCGGGCAGCTCTTTGTCGCGAGCCATCATGAATTGAATGCTGACCAAGTCGGTCACAGCCGTATTGACGGCTGACAACAACAACGCGGCGAACGCCAAACCCGCGACACCGGCGAACACTGGACCGACGTAATACGACGCGAGCACGTTGAGCATGTCGTCGCGATGAGCGGTCAGCGCCTGTGTCGGATCGCCGTTACCCAGCACGCTCAACGGCACAGCCTGCATCGCGACGGTCAAAATCAGATTGAGCACGACAATCTCGATCAACACCGGCCAGATCGAACGCCGAGCCGTCTTCGCAACCGGTTCGACCATGATGCCGGTCATGTTTGCGATCGCTTCGACGCCGCTGATCGCCAGGATGATCGCCGTGAACTGCGACCACGCTGCCCACGTCGAGCCCGTCGGCCGAGTCACCACGGCTTCGCCCAAATGCGGCACCGACGCAATGCCAATGATCGCGGTGAACACGACCGTGACCAGCGCCACAACCAGCGCCAGCGTGCCAGCCTTCGTTGGTCCGAAAAAGTTGATGACGCCGACCAACGCGATACCGCCCGCTGCCCACAAATGCGGTTGCGACAAATGCAAATAGTGAAACGCATCCAACGCCGACAGAGCGGCGGTCACCACATAGTCCGCACACAGCAACAAGCCGCCGATGACTGCCAGCGTTTCGGAGCGTTCGCGTGCGGCCGAATAAACCCCGCCGCCGTCGGGGAAGTGACGGCAGATCACCTCGTAGGCCCAGCCCACCGCGATCAGCAGAAACGACATCGCCCCCATGAACCACAGCGATGCTTGACCTGTGAAAGCGAACGCCAAGCCGAGCACATACAAACGGCTCGTTCCCCAATCTCCGAAGAGCATCGGGCCGGCATGATACCAGTGCAAAACGCGCGGACGATTCCCCTGCAACAACATGGAAGTCGATGTCCCATCAAATTGGCGGTGGCTGCTTCGAGCGGAAGATTGCGAGCCTGCACCACCGTGTCGCTCGCCAAGACAGAAATCGTAGCGACACTCTCATGAATTGATGAGTCGGCCATTCTCGCGAACTTGAGCCGTTACAGGCCAAAGTCTTTCGACACAAACGTAGAGATAC
>JAYUFI010001057.1:0-8464 GCA_043738805.1 Planctomycetaceae bacterium
CGGCCGATGCACAGAATGTTGATCGGAATTCTCAGTGAACTGATGCCGAAGTCGTCCGAAAAAGAACGCTGGCTGACGGCGTTGAGCATTGTCGGGCAATGTTTGCATCACCGCTTCGGACAAGCGGTCATGATCGAACTCATGGGCGAGACGGCGATCGCTTCGTTCGGAGTTAAGAAACTGGCTGAACACATCACGTCGTTCAGTTTGGCGGCGATCGAGCGGGCGACGAAGCCGCGATTATCGGCAAAAGCATCCAGAACAACAGCTCTTGAGGCGAAGACAAAACAGTCGGTCTCCGGAACAACTCGGCGAGTGGATCGGCCCGCCAGAAAGCGGGGCTCGCGATGAACTGGCTTGCCTTTCGGATGTTGACGGGTGATCGCGGGAAATACCTTGGTCTGATTTTCGGCGTTGCGTTCGCCACGCTGCTGATGTCGCAGCAAGTGTCGATCTTCATGGGGATCATCGGACGAACGGCGAGCCAGATTCTCGACGTTCGCGATGCCAACATCTGGGTCATGGACAACAAGGTCCGCTTCATCGACGAGGTGCCGGCGTTGTCGGATGCCGATCTGCATCGAGTGCGCGGTGTGCCGGGAGTCGAGTGGGCCGTGCGACTTTACAAAGGTCAGTTGCTCGCGCGATTAGAAGACGGGAACTCGCGCAGTCTGATTGTGTTTGGTCTTGATGACGCGACGTTTGTCGGTGCTCCAGCGGAGATGATCGTCGGCAAGCTCTCGGATTTGAAACAGCCCGACGCGGTGATCGTCGATAAAGCGGGCTACGAATACATGTGGCCGAAGGAGCCGTATCGGCTCGGTCGCGAGATGCAAATCAACAATCGTCGCGCGGTGTTGGTCGGAGTTTGCAAAGCATCCGCACCGTTCACGACCTTGCCGGTGTTGTTCACGCGATACTCAACGGCGGCGGGCTATGTGCCGAACGAAGGACGTTTGATGTCGTTCGTACTCGCTCAATCGAACGAAGGACTCGATGCGACCGCTGTCTGCAAACAGATCGAACAGCAGACCGGTTTGATGGCGTTGACTCGCGATCAATTTTTTTGGAAGACAGTCAAATACTTTCTCGGCTCAACTGGTATCCCGGTGAATTTTGGGATCACGATCACGCTGGGCTTCATCGTGGGAGCCGCCGTCACCGGGCAAACGTTTTATCTCTTTACGATCGAAAACCTGCGGCAGTTCGGAGCCTTGAAAGCAATGGGAGTCACGAACCTGCGACTCGTGCAGATGATCTTGTTGCAGGGGTTGCTCGTGGGTGGTTCGGGGTACGGTATTGGCGTCGGCCTGACCGCGTTGTTCTTCATCGGTACGAATCAAGTCACCGTGCTCGCGGGGCTGCACATGACGTGGCTGGCGTTCGCCGGGACAGGAGCCGCCGTGTTGTTGATCATCACGTTGACCAGTTTGGCCAGCATGCGCAGGGTGCTGGTCCTCGAACCAGCGATCGTGTTCCGTGGCTGATGTCGTTCGTTGAGATTGAGAAAGAATAAGACGGGCACTCCTGCCCGTCGCATTTCGCGTGAAACCGACGGGCAAGAGTGCCCGTCCTACATGGCCGTCAACTGACATACCTATTGGAGCGTTATGACCACGGCTCTCCCTCAACATGATCGCTCATTACCAGCGGACGCAACACTCTCCGCCGCAGCGGTCGTGTGTCGTGGCGTCACGAAAGAATTTGGCGAAGGGGACACAAAGACCATCGCGTTGAGCGGTGTTGATCTCGAAGTCGCGTCGGGGCAGATGACGTTGTTGGTCGGGCCGTCAGGATGCGGCAAGACGACGCTCATCTCGATCATTGCCGGGTTGCTCGATCCAACCGCCGGCGAAGTTCACGTCTTGGGGACTGCGGTCCACAAACTTCGCGGCAGTCACCTCGTCCGATTTCGAGCGAACAACATCGGCTTCGTGTTTCAGCAATTCAACTTGCTCCCCGCGTTGACGGCTGCGGAGAACACGGCTGTGCCGCTGATCATCGCCGGGCAACCGCGCCGCATCGCAGTTCGCCGAGCATCAGAATTGCTCGACGCTGTCGGGTTGGCCAATCGAGCGAACTCGTACCCGCATCAACTTTCTGGCGGTCAACAACAGCGAGTCGCGATCGCTCGCGCGTTGATCAATGAGCCGCGTCTGATGGTCTGCGACGAACCGACCGCCGCGCTCGATGCGAAGTCAGGACACATCGTGATGGAACTCTTGAAACAAGTCGCCGTGCAACCGGGCCGAGCGGTCATCATCGTCACTCACGACAGCCGCGTTTTTGACGTCGGCGACAACATCATCCACATGTCCGACGGACAAGTGGATCGCACAGAAATGAACGTAGCCCGGTTTTCTAAACCGGGCGAACCACACCGCCCGATTTGAAAAATCGGACTACAAAAAGTCGATGTCTTTTTTCCACACAGCTCAACAAGCACGCAAGCCGCGTGCCCCTCAAACACTTCTCCGCTGCGAGCGAAATCATGTCACGATTCTTCATCACCACCGTCTTGCCGATCATCGCGTTGGCGATGGGCGTTCTTGGCTTTGTGCATGTGCAGCGCGCTTCGCAGCCGGTGCCGTCGTTGTCACCGCCGGCTCCGCCGGTACGTAGTCCGTATGGCTCGACCGTCGCTGCGAGCGGCATCGTCGAACCGAAGCACGAGAGCATCGCCATCGGCACCGCCTTGTCGGGCATCGTGCTGGAAGTCTTTGTCCCTGCTGAATCGGTTGGGCAACAAGTGAAACAAGGTGACTCGCTGTTTCGAGTTGATGATCGGCATCTCAAAGCACAGCTCGCGTTGCATCAGGCGAACTTAGCTTCGGTACAGGCGACGTTGACAAAGCTCGAAGCAATGCCGCGTGAAGAATCGCTGCCGCCGCTGCAAGCTCGCGTCAACGCAATGGAAGCGCAACGGTCGCGTCTGTTCGATCAATTTCAACGCTCGCAAAAACTGCTGACGACGAAAGCAATCACCGAAGAGGAACTGACTCAACGCCGCTTGAGTTACGAAGAGGCCGATCAACAATGGTCACAAGCGAAGAGCGAATTCGATCTGTTGAAAGCGGGAACTTGGAAGCCGGATCTGCAAGTGGCGAAAGCCGCCGTCGCCGTCGCTGCTGCTCAAGTCCAGCAAATTCAAACCGAGATCGACCGGGCTTTGGTCCGAGCACCGACTGACGGTGAAGTCTTGCAGGTCAACGTCCGCCCCGGTCAAGCGGTCTCGGCTCAGTCGGGCCAGGCGTTGATCATGCTGGGGGACAGCAGCGAGCTGCGCATCCGAGTCGATATCGACGAGCACGACATTCCGCGCTTCAACAAAGCCGCGTCAGCCCGCGCGTTCTTACGGGGCGATTCACAACACGAACTCCCACTGCACTTCGTCCGCCTCGAACCGTTCGTCATCCCGAAAAAGTCACTGACCGGCGACAACAAAGAGCGAGTTGACACGCGCGTTTTGCAAGCCATCTATGCACTCGAATCTGCGGCAAACACCGTCTTCGTTGGCCAGCAGTTGGATGTGTTTCTGGATGTTGGTGCGAACAAGTGAATTTAAGTACCTAGACTGAGCGATTTTTGAATGTGCCCATGGAACAATACGGAAGGAAATGAACGCCGGCATTTGCGATTCATCGACACGAGATCGCGGCAAAGATCGCCGTGAAACCTCTTCTTTCCGTGTGTTCCGTGAGCCGAAACACTGTTGCCAAAATGCCTCATCGCCTTTGCTTCGGACTTAACGGGAGATGAAGTCGGAACGGCTTGGCAAGTTTGGGGCGGCCACTTGTGTTCGGTTGGGTGACTGCCGGATGATGTGTCGTCTTTGGTCGAGCAGGCTTGGCGGCTTGTTCTCTTTTTCGCGCGGATGAGATGAAAGGAACAAGCGGCGGCTTGCTCAAGGAAAATCATGCCTGACATTCTGGCGTTGAATTGGGAACACACTCAGGTCTGCGGGCTCGATGCTGACGTCAGCAAGTCTGGAGTTCGCGTGCGGAAGGCGTTCACGCTCAAGTGGCCGGAGGGAAAATCTCCGGCTGCGGACGCTCCGGCTGCGGGTGGTTGGTTGAACGAGCAGTTTGTGGAACTCGGCATCACTGCGAAGAGTGTGCTCGTCACGATCCCGCGCGAAGATGCGGTTGTGCGAGTGCTCGAAGTGCCCGATGTACCGGACGGTGAATTGCCGAACGTGGTTCGCTTTCAAGCGGCGTCGAAATCGACGCGACCACTCGACACTCAGTTGCTCGATTTTCTGCCGTTACCGCGCCGCGAAGGTGTCGCCGGTCGCGAAGTGCTCGTGGCGATGATTGGCAAAGAGGTCATCGACTCGCTGCGACTGGTGTTGTCGCGCACGGGTCGTGAGTTGGCGGGGATCAGCCTCACCGGCCCGGCGATGGTCGAATTGCTCGCGCGACTGGAACAGCCGGATCTCGCTCATCCCAACGCGGTGGAGCTGGCGATCATTCGGCATGGACAGATGGTGGAAATTTCGTTGCTGCGACAACGCGGGTTGCTGCTGACTCACTCGGCTCGCTTGCCGGATGACGCGATTGAACCAGATCGTCAGCAAATGGCGGTTGTCGCGGAGGTCAATCGCAGTTTGGTCGCGTTGAAGCGTCAGCATCCGGAGTTGACGTTGTCCCGTACATGGTTGTGGGGCGACGCGACGGAGAATCGCGAACTCGGAAGTGTGCTCGGCAAGCGATTTAGTTGCGACGTTCGCGTCGTTGATCCGCTAACGGTTCCGGGACTGATGGGAACAGGGCTTGAAGAGGTCGCTTCTCATGGACTCTTCACCGGCCCTGTCGGATTGTTGTTATCGCAAGGGGAGCGGATGGCGGAGTCGCTCGACTTCTTGCATCCGCGTCAGGCGGTCGCGCCGCGTGACATGAAGAAGATCATCGTCCCCGCTGTTGCCGCAGCAGTGCTGCTGCTGATCGCCGGAGCATGGGTGTTGCGTGCGTCTCAAATGAGCGATCTGCGTGGCGAGATCGCTGAGCAAAAAGCGAAATTCAAAGAGTTGGAAGACACCGTCAAGAAGTCCGCTCCTTCGGTGAAGTCGGCGGATACGATTCAAAAATGGGCGGATCAGCGAGTGACCTGGCTCGATCGGCTAAGCGAGTTGTCACAGACGATGCAGGGGACCGAACGCGTTTACGTTACGAGGCTAAATGCTCAACAAGGCTCAGCGGGAACCTTGGGTGCGATTCGCGGTAAAGGTTTTGCAAAGGATCGTGATGACGTCGAAAACCTGAACGCTAAATTGATCGGTCGCGAGGGAGTCACTGCACAAACTCACGAAATCAAACGTTTGGGAACTGACGGAGATTATCCGTGGGAACTCGATCTCGATGTGTCTTGGAAGCCGGTTGTCAAAGAGAACAAAGCGAAAGAAAAAACTCCCGTTAAGAAATAACCACTGCGATGAGTTCGCGCAGCGAACAATAACAACGTAGCCGTCACGCGGAACGTGACGGCTACGTTGAACTCGTCGCACAATGTCGTCGGAACGAACATGCAACAACGTGAAAAAATCTTGGGAACCGTCTTCGCCGGAGTGATCGGCGCGTTCTTTATCGTGCCGAGCATTTGGTCGTGGTTCAATGGCCCGGTTGATGACTTGCAGGCCGAACTGGGCATTGAGACGTCCAAGACTCAAAAGAAGGACATCGAATACGACCAAGCGCGGCTGAAGCAACTGCGGCTGAAAGATTGGAAGGGACGCAGTTTGTCCCCCAAGCCGCAAGAAGCGGCGTTGCAGTATCAACAATGGTTGACCGACTTGGCCGAAGACGCCGGTGAATTTTCGAATGTGCAAGTTGCTCCCGAAGCGCCGGCCACCGCTGCGAATCAGCCGTTCGTTGCGGTGCGGTTTCGTCTGAAAGCCGAAGCCACACTCGCTCAAGTACGATTGTTTCTCTTTCGATTTTCGCAGGCAGACTTGTTGCACGGTATCACGCTGATGAACCTCGACTGTCCCGCGACGACCGGCAATCCGAAGCTGACGGTGACGATGCAGTTTGAAGCACTGTCGCTGCGCGACGCGCCGGCGCGCGGTCCGAGTTTGTTCTCTCGGACTGAACTGTCGGAAGAATGGAAGCTGAAGCCGAGTGCGGCCGACGCGGCCACAGCGAGTCCCTTGCCAGTGCTGCGAGTGAAGTCATCGGAAGGCTTTCCCGACAAAGGTCCGTTCGTGGTGCGCGTCGAACGGCATTACTTTGAAGTCATGGAAGTGAATAACACCACTTGGACGCTGAAGCCTGACGCCAATTCCACGGGACTCAAGACTGCGGCGATCGATTTGATCGTTGGTGAGACGGTTGAGTTGGTGAAGATTCACCCAGACTTCGCGAAGCGGACGTTGAAGGACTTCGATCCGATCTTGAAGCAGAACCCGTTTCTCAAGCCGATGCCATATGCACCGAAGATGGAATTCGTCGGCGCGAAAGCCGTCTCGAAAGGTGGCTCACTTGAACTGACGTGCAAGGCGAACGGCTTTGATTTGGGCGCGGGCGAGCCGATTTTCGCTTTGAATGGCGAGCCCCCGAAAGGACTGACGCTCGATGCACGCTCTGGCAAACTGACTTGGAAGCCAGACGACGAACAACCGCTCGGCGATGTTTCACTGAAGGTCACGGCCAGCGCGCCAGGACTGAAGGAACCGTTGACCGAATCGCTGACGCTGTCACTCAAGCAAACAAACAAAGCTCCGAAGTTTGGCACGATGGGTGGTCGTCATGCAGTTCTCGGTAAGGAATTCGTGTTGCCAATTCAAGCGACCGACGAAGACTCCGAGGGCAAGCTGACGTATTCGCTGAGTGCCGGTGCTCCCGAAGGAGCGAAGATCGACGCAGCCTCCGGCGAATTTCGTTGGACACCGCCGACAACGATGGTCCCCGGTAGTGTGAAGGTGACGGTGCAAGTCGCCGATGCCGGAACTCCTCCCGTGATGACGACTCAAGAAATCACGATCACCGTTGGCGATGACGTGGCTCAATTCACGGTGCTGACGGGGATCATCGTGCGCGAAGGGAAAAAGGAATTTTGGCTTTCCGACAAATCGACGAACAAGCGACTGGTGCTGCACGAAGGTGAGAACCTGAAGTATGCCGATGTCGATGCCACCGTCGAACGGATTGAGCCGAAGTTCGTCCTGCTGAAAAAAGACGATGCGATCTGGCGACTCAATCTGGGTGAGAACCTGAAGAGTCTGCGTAAAGTCGAAACCGTTGCTGAACCGGCGGCTCCGAAGCAACCAAGCTAACTTGGCAAGCTGGGTAGTTCATTCCGGTTTCATTTAGCGCATTTCTTCATCGGCGCGCGAAACTTTGCCGATAACGATGAGATGACCGAGGGCGCAGAGTTTGTGCTCTTGGGGAACTTCGACGCCAACGAGTCCGAAACTCGACGACGCGCCGACGTTCTCACCACAACGGCAACGGCAAGGAGGCCGCCGTGAATCAACGACGCTCGCGACAACTGACCGCTCTACTTCTCACTGCCGCAGGCGCATGTGGGCTCATCACGGCAGACGATCTGCTGGCCGAGGTGCGGTTCTTCGGTAAGAAGCCATTCAGTTCGCAGCAGGCCGTGAACCCGACCACTGCTGTGATTCCGACGAGCCCTGACGATGTTCCGAATAGCGTCGGTTCGGTGGCTACAACTCCCGGCGCGGGCGAGAAGAAAATCAAACTGAACTATCTCGGCAAGACTTGGGACGATGTCCTCAAAGATGTCGCCAAGCAAAGCAATCGTGCCGCGCTCATGGATAAGGTTCCGCCCGGACGCTTCTCTCGCAACGACTGGAACCGTTATTCACTCACCGATGCCCTGCGGATTCTGAATCGTGAATTGGAACCGAAAGGCTTTCGAGTTCTGGACCGTGGACAATTCCTGGACTTGGTTTTCCTGCGCGATGCGCGGCAAGACTATCAACGTCCGGTGCTCGATGTGGCTCAAGCGTCCCATCAAATGGATGCCGCGAATGATTCTGCTGATGACGCAGAACAACCTCGCGCACCGAAACCGTCAAACGTTTCTCGCAAGAGTCCTGCAAAGTCCGCGAGCAACAACGGCATTCAACAGGCGTCGTACAACAGCTATCTGGATGAGGACGGCAATGATGACGAAGACGATGATCTGGAACTGACTGACGAGAAGCCTGCGCCCAAGCAATCACTCAAGACGTCGCGTGACTCGCAATCTCGCAACACGAAAGGGCGTGATGCCGCGCCTCGTGAAACTGCTCCGCGCGAAGTGAATCAACGCGAGTCGAAATCGCGTGACGCGAAGTCGCAATGGGTTGAAGTGCCGCTGAATCATCAGTCGGCGCGAAAGGTGTCGAAGTCGCTCTATCAAGCGTTTATTGAAACGGCAGAAGTGGTCGAGCAAGGTCCGAAGGGGTTGCCAGGTTTCGTGGTTTGGTACGAGTCCGCTCGGTCGGAGAGCCAGACGAACA
>JAYUFI010001058.1:0-1147 GCA_043738805.1 Planctomycetaceae bacterium
TGGGAACGCAGCACGTCCTCAAAACGTATCACCACGTCCGCGAACAGTATCACGCCGACTTGCAACTGCTCGGCTTCGTCGTGTCGCGGTTCAAGAAGAGCCGGAAGTACCAGACCACCTATCTCCGGCAACTGCGCGATCACTTCGGGGACGATGCGTTCGACACAGTCATCCCTGACCTGTCGCACTTTGAGCAGTCGGTCACCGACCGTCTGCCAGTTGTACTTCATTCCCCTCACTCCCATGCCGCCGTCGTCGCCCGTCAGTTCTTCGCCGAAGTCACCGCTCGCGCGGAAAGGCTCGGAAGCATCCGCTCAGCAAGCCGCCTCACAGGCGTTCGCGAGCCACTCCACGCTGTCGCTTGAGCCTGCTCAAACGGCGATTCCACCCGACCAGGCTGGCCGGCGACGTCTGACCGACTCATACTTCATCCGGCGAGACCGTATTGCTCCCGATCCGGATCAGCCTCGCAAGCTGTTTGACGAAACGGAACTCGCCGAACTTCAAGCGTCCATTCAAAGCCGCGGCATCAAGCAGCCGATCACCGTTCGCTGGGATGCGACTTACGGTTGCTATCGCATCATCGACGGCGGACGGCGATTTGAGGCAGCGTCACGTTTGGCTCTTGAGGAATTGCCGTGTTGGATTCAATCGGGAGACGCAAAAGAGGTGCTCGTCGACCAGATCGTTCACAACTGGCAGCGTTCCGATCTGCGTCCAATGGAAACGGCGGACGCCCTGGTCCGGCTCCGCGATGAATTCGGTCTGAACCAACAGCAGATTGCCCAAATGACCGGCAAATCGAAGGGCGACATCTCCAAGTTCCTGAAACTCCGCGATGCCATCATCCCCGAAGTTCAGCACCAGGCCCGTAAACAATCGGACGCAAAAGGCGCATCTCTGACGAAACGCCACCTCTACAACATCGCCAAACTCCCGGCAGACGAACAAACGGCGTTCGCGTCCCGTGTCCAAGCCGAGCAATTGACGGCCCTCGAAACCGAGCGGCTAGTCCAACGCAAGATGTCATCGAAGTCCCCCACCATCCGCCGCGACGGACTTCCCGCGAGGCAACGAAAGTTCCATACATCCATCGCAGATGTCGTCATGACGTTTCAGAGAAAGGGATTCACTGCCGATGACATCC